>NZ_JBKVCH010000002.1:200360-341736 GCF_046966505.1 Zhenhengia sp. | reverse complement strand
CCAAGCATATCGGAGATTTCATTAACCTCTGTCTTATTAACGCTATCCCAATAGATGTTACGCATATCTTTGCCAACCTCTGCATGGAAGAGGTCCATTGTAACGTGAGGATTTTTAGGTGCGTTGCTTGTTTCCTCAGCTTTTTGTGCATCAGTAAGTTTATCAACAGTTTCATTGTATAAAAGGAAGGCTTGTATAGCAAAGGGAACAACTTCTTCATCTATACCTCTCACAATACCATAGCTTTCGCCGCCAGTACGTGCTTGCCTATAGGCTGGATCATCGAAGGCCATATGGTCAGGTCTAGGGAAAGGAATATAGCCTAGAGATTCCCCACGTTCAGCCAGCTTACTACTAATGCTAGATGAGCGCCAGTCGTGGAAGTTAGTGAATACGCTTTCACCCTTCTCAAAAGCAGTTCCATGTACATTGGCTTCTGTTTGGCTTGTACCTTCTACAAGGTTGGCTGTGAGTAGGTTATTGTCAATAAGGTCTTCTATAAATTTAACAGCTTCTAAAGTTTCAGGAGAATCTACACTTAATCCGTTTTCGCCGTAAATACTACCACCAGCAGAGTGGATTGCTAGAAGAGCAGCTTCTCTGTATTCTGTTTGATAAGCATCAATTCTATTTTCAGGGCGTTCAGGTGCTTGGCTATTGGCATAGTAAGCATCAATTTTTTGAAGATAGTCCTTAAAGGTACTCCATGTCCAGTCGCCACTTTTATATAAATCTGAAGGATAGATGGTTTTACCATTTTCTTTAAGTGCTGGTACTTGTTCAATATAAGAAATATTGTACATTAATGGAGAAAGAGAATTCCATTTACCACCACCGATACTTAAGAAGTAGTATTTGTCATAAATTTTCATAGGAAGTTCAGGGACTAAATCGATGTACGCATCAATAGGTTGTAAAACGTTTTGACCTAAAACAGTTCCTTGGCTCCCTTGAGAAATACGTGCAATATCACAAAGTGGGTCATTTGCCATAACACTTTGTAAGAGTACCTCTGTTACATCACCAGGATACTGTACAAATTGGTAATCTACACCCAGTTCTTCTTTTACTTTTTCTAAGGCTTTTAATTTAATTTGTCTTGTTTCCTCGTCCATTCTATATTCGCCTGTTACAGGATCTTTATAATTAGGATCTTCTTCATTAGCGCAATGAGAACCATATCGCACCACGACTAAGTCTTTATCCTCATCTTGTTTAGCGCTTGTTTGGCTTGGTTTACTTTCTGGAGTTTCACTTGATGCAGGAGTGGAAGGTGAACATCCTACCACACTTACTATAGATAAAGTAGCTATAGTTAAAAAAGATAGAGCTTTTTTCATAAAAAAGTTTCGCATAAAATCCTCCCTAGTAAATTTAATTTGCATGCATGATTAAAGTCTATGTTTGTCATGTACATTGGACATAAGGTATCATAGCAATTCGAGATAAAAATATCAATATATTATAAAAATTTAAACTATTTAAATAAAATTAAAGCAATTTAAAGAGAAAATGAGAGATTGACTTTAAAGCGAGTTAGAGAAAGTAGACAAGTTATAATTTAATTTATTAGTTACTTTAAAAGTTATAAAGGTAAAGGAGGCATTGATAAGAGAGATATAAAGGAGGAATTTGAGAATAATTTTATTAAAAATAAGAATTTTTATAAAAATAAGTTGACATACGGATCGATAAGATGTATACTGTAAAAGTATTCAGTAGTCACCTATATCGCTTTACGTGTTAGCAAGATTCACATGTTATTAGAGATTATATATGTTACTTAATATAGTCTGTAATGAGATGTGAATTTTTTTGTTCATGTGCATTACAGAAATTCACAATGAGGAGGTACCGCACATGATGACAGGTACAGTTAAATGGTTTAACGCAGAAAAAGGTTTTGGTTTTATTTCAAGAGAAGATGGAGATGACGTATTCGTACATTTCTCAGCGATCCAAGGAGATGGATTTAAATCTTTAGAAGCAGGGCAACAAGTAAGCTTCGACATTACGAAAGGTCCACGTGGTGCACAAGCAGAAAACGTCGTAAAAGCATAATAGGATGCATAATGGAAAGGCAGAACCTCAGGTTCTGCCTTTTTTGATTAATAAGGGATAAATTTCATGATAATCCACATAGATAAGAGAATTGGAAGTAAAATAAGATAAAAGATTTTACGTCGATATCTGGGAGGAGACATGGAAAAAATATTACAACAAGCCTTAGAACATGGAAAAAAATATACCCATTTAGGGAAGAGTGCAGGTTATATACCAGAATTACAAAAAGTGCCGGCTACAGACCTTGGTATTTATATAGAAACTTTAGAGGGTAATGCATACGGTGTAGGGGATTATGAGAAAAAGTTTACCATACAAAGTATTTCTAAAGTACTGGTTTTAACTTTAGCCTTAATGGATAATGGACCGGATAAGGTCTTTGAAAAAGTAGGTATGGAAGCGACAGGTGATCCTTTTAATTCCATCGTTAAGCTGGAGCTTAAAAGTCTTCAAAAGCCTCTTAATCCTATGATTAATGCAGGGGCTATAGCCACCACCTCTCTTATAGGGGGGAAGGATGGAACAGAGCAAATTGAAAGGATTGTAGAATTTGCTAGACTTGTATCTGGGAATGCTAGTATTGGGATTAATGAAGCTGTTTACAAATCAGAAGCCCAGACAGGAGATCGAAATAGGTCACTTGCTTATTTTATGAAAAGTTGTGGCGTTATTTTGGAAGACGTAGAGGCTTTAATCCACGTTTATTTTAAGCAATGTGCTATGGAAATGACTTGTAAGGACTTAGCAAGAATAGGTGCCCTTTATAGTAACAATGGCATTTGTCTAGAAACAGGCAAACAAATCATTCCTAAATCCATTACACGAATGGTAACAGCTATTATGACGACGTGTGGTTTATACGATGCATCAGGTGAATTTGCTGTTAAAGTAGGTGTACCGGCCAAGTCAGGTGTAGGCGGAGGTATACTGGCTACTGTTCCTAATAAGTTAGGAATAGGGGTATATGGCCCTGCCCTTGATGAAAAAGGGAATTCTACAGGTGGGATTAAGATGCTCTCTTACCTTTCGGATGCACTGGAATTAAGTATTTTCTAAGCAAAAAGGTATCTTACTCTATGATATGCTCCCCTTAAGGTAGACAGTTTAAATAATAAAATTGTGGGCATGGTATGATAAAGTAGACACAAAGTTAAGATAAAATAGTGAAAGGTGGTCTACTTATGAGAAGAAGTTATGATAAACAGTTTAAAATTGCTGCAGTGAAATTAGTTCTTGAAGATGATATGTCTGTTTCCCATGCAGCTCGAGAACTATCTATTCATTACAATTCTTTGTATCGCTGGATAAATGAATATGAAGAGTATGGAGAAAGTGCATTCCCAGGTCATGGGACCGCACTTTATTCATGTCAGTATGAAATAAAGAAATTAAAACAGGAGAATTTAGAACTAAAGAAGGAACTTGAACTACTAAAAAAATACCAGGCCTTCTTGAAGCAAAGGAACAAGTAAGATTTCAGTATCTGAAAGAAAATCAAGGAAAATATAACATCAAGAAGGCGTGCAAAACACTAAATGTATCAAGAGCTGGCTACTATAAATATTTACATCGTAAACCTTCTAAACGTGATATTGAAAATGAGGTTTTAAAAGAAGAGATTATCCGAGTTTTTGAAGAGCATAAAGGACGTTATGGCTCAATTAGAATATCTAAAGTTTTAAGTGTTAAAGGAATTTATGTAAATCGTAAACGAGTTGCTAGACTTATGAGAGAACTAAAGCTATATCCTAAAGGAACACGTTATAAATACAAAAATTATAATAAAAAAACAAATTCAATAGAAAGACCAAATTTATTAAATCAGATGTTCTATGCAGATAAGAAAAATAAAATATGGGTTGGAGATATTACTTATATCCCAACACGAAAAGGAACCTTATATTTAGCTGTTTTTCTTGATATCTATTCTAGAAAAGTAGTAGGTTGGTCTATGAATAAAAAAATGAAAGATACTTTAGTTCAAGATGCTTTTATACAAGCTTATGGCAAAGAACATCCAGATGCTGGCTTAATCGTTCACACCGATCAAGGTTCACAATTTACAAGTGGAAATTTTAGATCCTTACTCGCTAAATATCACGCTATTCAGAGTAACAGTCGAAAAGGAAATCCTTATGATAATGCTGTTATGGAATCTTTCTATAGAACAATAAAAAGAGAGCTTATTCAGGATGCAAAATACGAAAGCCCTGAACAAGCTCAAAAAGATATCTTTAAATATATTGAAATGTATTATAACACAAAGCGAATTCATTCTGCTCTTGGGTATATTTCACCTGCACAATTTGAAGAATTAAATTCATAAAATCAACTTAACTTTGTGTCTACTTTTTATTGACAACTCCAAGTTTTTATTTTTTTAGTTGTCTACTTGACGGGTAGCAGTTCACTAAAAGTAAGATACCTTTTTTTAATGAAGTAAATTAATAAAGATGGTAATAACAGTGGAATTGACAAAATCAATGAAAAGGCAACCGACAATCGGAACGACCAAATAAGGTGTAGGAGAAAAGCCGTAACGATTCGTAAGCTCATCCATATTGGCAATAGCATTAGGGGTTGCTCCCATTCCAAAGCCACAAAGGGCAGAGGCAAAGACGGCTGCTTCATAGTTTTTGCCCATAACACGGTAAGTAATAAAGTAAGCAAAAGCACCTGCTAAAAGAACTTGAGCAAGAAGCATGACAAGCAGTGGAAGAGCCAGGTCGAAAAGTTCCCAAAGCTTAAGTCCCATAAGTGCCATGGTTAAGAAGAAAGATAAACTTAAGCTCCCTAAAGCTTCGATTTCTGCTTCAGCTAAGGCTTTATGTCTAAAATCATAAAGGTTACGCATAACAGCAGCCACAATCATAGCGCCTATATAAGATGGAAAGGCAAGTCCAATCCCTTCAATAGCAGAAGATACAATAGAGCCAAGTCCCATAGCAATAAAAAGGAAGCAAGCAGCAGACATAAGTTTTTTAAGCGATAAAGTATCCGAGTTTTCTTCGTTATAACCGCCTGCTGGGCTTGTATGAGGTGTTTCAAGTTTATGATGAAGGATAAGCCCTCTTGCCACAAGACCACCGATGATACTTCCCATAATAAGACCGAAAGTAGCAGAAGCAAATGAAACGGTAGTTGCACTGCTTACACCCAGGGATTCAAGCATGGGTCCAAAAGAACCCGAAGTACCATGGCCGCCTACCATAGGAATGGAACCTGTAGCAAGTCCAAGTAATGGAGATAAATCAAAGAGGCTAGCCAGTGTAACCCCTACAATGTTTTGTAAAATAACAAGTACAGTTGAGACGAGTAAAAAGGTAATCACTTTCATACCACCTTTTTTAAGCACCTTAATACTTGCTGTAAAGCCTATGCTCGTAAAGAAGGCTGTCATAAAAATGTTTTGAAGCGTCGTATCCAGCACAAGCGTAACCAAGCCTGTTTGATTAAAAAAGAGAACCACTAAGGCAAAGAGGAAACCACCTACAACGGCTGGAGGAATACAATATTTAGTGAATAAAGGTATGCGATTTTTAAGATATTTTCCTAAATAAAAAACTACAGCAACAAGTGCCATTGTTTGATAGATATCAAATTGAAATGTCATATCCGTCACGTCCTATTAAAGTGTTTGGAGTATAATTGTATACAATTATACTGTAATATACATAACACTATAGCATACTTAGATTTGCATGTAAATATTTTTTTGTACTCACGTATAAAGAATAAAAGGTGTAAGAGGTATTCTAGATTTGTAGCCAATGCTTGTGTTAATCTTATATTGTAATATAAAATAGGTGTAAAGCGTAAGGGGGACACAAATGAAAAAATGGCAGAAAATAACCTTTGTAGCGATAGGTATGGTACTTCTTGGACTAGGAGGAGTAGCCCTATGGCAAAGGGAAAACCTACAAGCGGTATATGAAGCCATGTATTATAATCCAGAGGAATTAGGCAGTCAAATACAGTCTACGAAACAGGAAGTAGAGAGGGTTCTAGAAAAGTATGAGCTGGAGTCTATAAGAAGACTTACACCCGAGGAGGAAGAACAAGTGAAAAAGGGGGAGCTCTCCTTAGAAGAAGCTGTGGAACGTATGATGCCTACAAGGAATGAAGAAGCAGGAACGAAGGAAGAAGGAGTAGAATCTCAGGATACACCTGAAGCTAAACCTGAAACGACACCTCAGGCTGTATCTAAGAAGGAAAGTGATCTCGTTAAAGCTTCTACAGTAAAAATGTATGAGCTTCAAGCGAAATATCTTGGTTTACTAGGAGAATTAGAAGCAAGAGGGATGCAGGCGCTAAGAGCCATCCCAAGTGACCAACGTACGGTGCAGAAGATGATGAGCGTAGGCATGCCTTTTGTGCAGAAGGGCTTAGCACTAGAAAGTCAGTGTGATGGTGAAGTCGAGAATGTCCTCCATCATTTAAAAGAAGAACTTGTAGCTCTAGGAGCAGACTATGACATTATAGAGACCATGAGACAGGCCTATTATACAGAAAAAAGATTAAAGAAAGCCTATTATCTTTCTTTAATTCCTAAATAGAAGGAGAAAAGAGTCCTAGATAACGAAGTTATCTAGGACTCTTTGTATTTTAGGTGAAGCAATGACTGGATAGATAAAGGAAAGCGCATAAAGGTTTGATGATTTAAAAAATACATAAAAATATTGACAATTAAAACAAATGAGTTATCATATATGTATAGTAACTTGAAAACAATTTACTTCAAAGGAGGAAAAATGAACAAAAAGATAGAAAGCTTAATAAGAAGGGCAGTATAAAATGTCTTAGAGGTAAAAATAAGAAAGGGGAGTAAGGGATGTTTAAAAAATTAAGAAAGATGCTCACATTAGGAGTCGTAGCAAGTATGGTCTTATCAGGATGTTCGAACGCAAAGGCTCCTGCCCAAAACAGTGGTCAAACAAAGCCTACGAAACAGGAGAAGGAAGAGGAGGCAAAGCATGAGGAAGCGCCTATTGTGATACGTTATGGTTCTCATGTAGCCAGTGAGGAAGATCCTTATTATAAGGACCCTGTGACAGGAGAATATGTCATGGATGAGGAGAACAGGGTGATTAAGATTCAGGCATTAGAACAGCTGAAAGAAGAAATGAATGTAGAGCTTGAGTTTGTTCAGTATACAGGAGATGTAACAGAAGTTTTGCTTCAAAGTGTGTTATCTGGAGATCCTATTTGTGATGTGGCACGTATCTGGACCAATGGTCAGGGTACTATCCTAGGACAGAATGTCTTGCAGCCTCTTGATGATTATGTAGACTTATTAGGAGACAATCCTATGCCACCTATCTATGGGCATTATTACTTTATTGAGGATTCCCCAATGGGCAGGCCCCTTTCCCCTCTTGTTTTTAATATTTCCTACCTAGAAGAAGTCGATGCGCTTAAAGAAAATGGTAAGACTGTTTACCCGACAGACTTATATAAACAAGGTAAATGGACTTGGAGTGTTTTTAAAGATTACTTAGCAAAGATTGATGCGCATTTTACCAATAGTCAGGCACCAGAAAGACCAGAGCAAAGAATAGAAGCGTATTGGACAGATTATACAGAAGCTTTAGTTCAGGCACTTCACGCCAATGGAAGTAGTATCTATGGCGCTAAAGGTTTAGAAATTGATACACCTAGAACTATTGAAACGGTTAATTATATAGGCGATTTAATCCATACAAGATTATTAAAAACAACCCTTGCTGAAGGAACCAGTTCACCTGTTTATAGTGATCAAGCCGGTGCTTTTGAACGTGGGGAAAGTGTTTTTTCCAATATTGAAACATGGCGTTTAAGTTATATTGCTCCTAAACTGGCAGAGCGGGGACAGTCTATCGGTATGATTCCTTTCCCAAGACCTGATCATATGGCAGCAGATGACCCAGAGTATGTATTATCTTGTACACCAGGGGAAAGTTATGGTGTTTTAAGAGGCGTTCCAGAGGAGAAAGTAGGCGTGGCGATTAAGGCGGTAAGAAGATACTGGGCGATTTGTAGCGAGCTTTATCGTGAACGTGATAAAGAACTTGGTGTTGAAGAAGGCGTCGATTCTTGGTTTATGAATACTTTTGATGTGTTCCATCCTGAGATTGGGCAAGATATGCTAGAAATTTATGAAACGACTAAGACGCCTGTTACAGAACTTGGCCTTACAACAGGTGTTTACTGGCCATTTATGAGTATTGCAGGAGATGCGCTTTATGGTTTTGGCACAAGTGACTATGCGATTGCTGTTGAGGCTAAGAAAGGGGATATTGTTCAGAAGATTGAAGAGATGCAAACCCTTTTAAGTTTTGATCAGGCACGTGATAATATTAAACCTGTTATTGAACAAGTCGAAGATAAGGCACTTGTATTTGAAGTCGGTGTAGACCCTCAATCTGTGGACTGGAAGACTTATTTTACAGCGAAAGATAATATAGATGGACCATTAGATATAACGCAGGCAACATTTGATACAAGTACTGTTGACTTCACTAAAGTAGGTGACTACACAGAAGGGATTATAGTAAGTGTGACAGACTCTGCAGAAAATACAAGAAAGTCTCAGTTTAAAGTAACCTTATATGATCCTAATAATACGACTGAGCCAACCATTACTTTAAAAGCAGATTACCGCACCCTTAAACTGGATGAAGATACTGCGGCTATTAATTGGAAGAATGACTTTGTAGAATCTGCTCTCGATAAAGATGGTCTCGATATTAAGGCTACCATCACAGCCGATTTATCAGAACTGGATACTTCTGCAAAAGGCACCTACAATGTGCCACTTACTGCTGTGGACTATGCAGGTAATAGTGTAACAGTTATAGCGGAAGTAGTCGTTGAATAAGCATATTAAAATAGGCAGAGATAACATCTCGTTATCTCTGCCTATTGAATTGGAAACTGTATAGAGAAACTACATTTTTGCGGTAACCTTAATCATAAGGTCTCGGACGTTTGCTTGGGTATAAGTCCTGTCTTTCCAAATCTGTGGTGAGGTAATAATCTGAGCTTTTACCAAGGTATCTATAGCCCGCTCATAGAGGGGATCTTCAGGTGGGGTTAAAAAGCGTTCCATTTCAGCAGTACGCCTTCTAGTAAGGCCTGCTAATACTTGACCACCAGCTTTATTCCAGCGTAAAAATTCCTGGGCAGCACCCTGGATGTCTCCTTGGTTAAGCTTTTTAAGGAGTGTACTGGTTTTAAGAGCGCCCTTGCCGCAATTATAAGTAAAGCTGACTAAAGCATCAAATTGATTTTGGTGGATAGGATAGGTGACAGAGGTATTTACTGCGTGTTCATAAGCCTTAAGATGTTCTATAAGTAGCTGGTCTGCCTGGGATTGAGTAATGCGCATACCTTCGTGAGGGAGGATGCCATGAATAGGTTCTGTAGTTCCCCAGCCAATGGTCCATACACCTGCAGGGCACTTATAGGCAGTAAGCTTACAGCCTTCGAAGTGTTTGATGAGTTCTATTCCAACTTGGGATATTTGCATGATGGATTTTCTCCTTTCAAATCAAAGATCAATCGAATAGTAAATGCGTAAGCACAAAAAGCCAAGCACTATGACAGTTCCCCCTTTAAAACACTGCATAGGCTTGGCTTTTTAGGTGTGGCAGAGATAGCATCTTACTGATAAAGCCAGTGGACTTAAGGGATGGAAGGAGAAACCGCTCTGCTGACCCGCTATAGGGACCTGGTGGGTATTGTCCGCAGCTGCCGCTTACAGGGATGCCAGTGCATGTATAAGGGCCAGGTGGGAGGTAGCACCTAGGGATGTATAGAGGTGTCGTAAGATAGGCTTACCTTTCCGTTACTTTTGCCAAAGGCTTAAAGTATAAGAAGTGCTAAGAATAGAAAACCTTACTGGCCTTGCTGCCACGGCATAGACCAGAAGGGGTGTAAGCCAGAATGCCTTATACGAGAAGGGGGGACTCGAATAAGGAAGATGGCTTACAAAATGTAAGATGCATGCACTGCCTAGGATGTGTTTTGCATTTTACATAGACTATATAGTCCTATGTAGGAGAAATTCCCCGATTTTTTTAAAAGAAATTTTAAAGGGGCCCATAATGGGCATCTAAATAGGCGGATTCATTGGCTTCAAGTGCTTTTATATCAAAGTTATGGGTATACATACGCATAAACTTATGAGGCGGCTTAGAAGAAGGTTGCTGCATAGTCAGTGAAGGCGCTGAAGGAGAAACATAGGGTGTAGAGCTAGATGCTTGTGCAGGAGGTTGTTGGAAGGGGAGGTAAGCCCCTTCTAAGATGGCAAAGAACTTATCCGGCCGAATAATCCAGCTAAAGAGGGCGCGCCATTTATGGAATTTGCCTCTCCCACATAGAAAGTCAGATTGCTCCACCTGTTTAAAGCCTTGTTCCAGTGTGGTGAAAAGGTCTAAGCCTTTCGCCCTAATTTGGTCACAGAGTGAAGCAAGAAGTTTTTGACACTTATGAGACAGATAGGACACTTGAGCCAGGCTAGGGCAGTTGGTGTGGAAAAGGTGGAGGATTTGTGGATAATCTGGTTCAGGTAGAGAAGAGGTGTGTATAGTTTCGGGCCTATGCAGCGTAGTCTTAGTCTGTTTAGAAGGTTCTCGTGTGTCATCTTTTGAAGAGGTATAGTCTAATGAATAGGGAAGTCCATCTTCTAAATTTCTAAGAAGTGAAGAGGCTTCATCATTGTTACGCAGGTAATAAGTAAGTTTCTTAATACGGTCATAGTAAGATAAGTAGAGCTTGCCACAAAACTTATCTTTACTCTTTAGAAATTCCGTTTTGGATTTATAGATCTTGCCAATATGCTTAAAGGCTGTGCGAAACTCTGTCTTGGTAAAGCCCATCTCTTCGATCCAGCTATCTCCTATGTGGTAATGCTCGTCCTGACAAGGCTCTAAAAATTTATAAAAAGCCTCTCCATTGGTATGGTTAAACCAGTATTCCAGTTGGCACATGAGTAAGCTTGCAGTAATACTTCCTGTAAAGGCATTAAGCTGGGGGCAATATTTCAGTGTTTTCATTTGTAATCCTCCTAAGTTCTAATTGATGATTTACATACACCTCCTATATAGTCCTAAGTAAGGAAAATTCCCCGAAAAATTTAAAAAATTTTTAGCTTGTCTTAACGCAAGTCCAGTCTTGCCAGATAGATAAAAATAGAGTATAATAAAGATAAGAAATGGGGCGGCATAGCCAAGTGGTAAGGCAGAGGTCTGCAACACCTTCATCACCAGTTCAAATCTGGTTGCCGCCTTTATGAGAAAAGCACTTAGAACTTAGTTCTAAGTGCTTTTTTGTTTAAAGCGTTTAAATAAATGAAAGAAACCGTAAGCGATGGAAAAAAGAACAAGGCTACAAGAAATACCGAGCATATCCTTAGCCCAGTCTACCCATTCAAAGGCGCGCCCTATAGAGTTTAGCTGAATCAGTTCATCACATAGAGCGGTAAGCATGCCAAAGAATAAGGTAAAAAGGGTAGACTTCATATAACCTAAATGACCAAGAGAGAAGGTAAGAAGGCTTATGCACCCAAGGATAAAGAATAAGCCCATATGTGCAAGGTCACGTATAAAGTTGTTCGTGAGGGTTAACGTGAAGCTCGAAGGAATAGGGAGCGCTTCGATAAGAGTAGCTAGGATACGCGTCGTTTCCTGACTTAGGGTATTTGAGTGTGTAGCATCCTGCATAGAGAGGCTAAAGATAAAGCCTACGGTACCTATAAGGAGTAAGAAAGATAGAAAAATATATTTTTTCATAGTGTACCTCCTGAAATAGAATGGGTATAATAAGATTATACACGAGTTAACAAATAGAGAGTGAGGAGCAATAGAATGATTGATTTCCATACACATATTTTGCCCGCTATAGATGACGGGAGTAGAAGCGTAGAAGAATCTCTAGCGATCTTTAAGCAACAACATCAAGAAGGTGTACAAGCTCTTGTAGCGACGCCGCACTTCTATCCAGATGATCAATTAGAGGCGTTTCTTCAGCGTAGAGACTTAGCTGCAGAGCAGTTTGAACAGGCACTACAAGCTGAAGGCTTACTGGGTCAGGTAAAGCTCAAAAAAGGGGCTGAAGTACTCCTATCTGTCGATACATGGAAAATGGAGAACTTAGAAGCACTTTGCATTACAGGAACAAAGTATATTTTGCTTGAGATGCCTTATAGTAAATGGTCTGAGTGGGTTTATACAAGCGTGCAAAATATCATCGATAACCATAAACTTATTCCTGTGATTGCCCATGTGGAACGCTATGATACAGTGATGGAAGACCCGAATCAGCTTCTTCGTTTTATAGAAATGGGTGCTTTATTGCAAATGAATACCTATTCTTTACAGAAGAAGTCGAGTAAATATAAGTTAGCCCATAAATTATTAAAACACCATATGATACATATATTAGGTTCAGATGTGCATAGAGCAAAAGGCCTTATGCCTATTAAGGAAGGTTATAGACTCATAGAGATGCAGCATGGTGGGCAGATGGTAGCCAATATGTTACAAATAGGGGAATCTCTTTATAAAGGAGAGGCCGTTACATGTGAAAGACCAACTCCTTTAAAGAAAAGATTTGGCATATGGTTTTAGATGAAAAGAGAGAAGGAGGTTGTAAAGGATTTTACAACCTCCTTCTTTTAGCTTTAAAAAGACTAAGAAACTTTTGTTTCTTGATTTGGCCTTAATTCTGTACATCCATTAGGTGAGATGCGATAAGTTGGTACCACGTGATGAAGTGCCTCACGTAAGTCACAGTCTGATTCTAAAGCGTTATGTAAGTAATGAAGTGACTGATTAAGTTCGGCAAAGGTGATATCACTTGGTTTGCCAATGAAGATTTTATCAGAAGAGGTATTTGTTATACCTTCTTCGTCCATAAGGAGTTCTTCAAAGAGTTTTTCACCTGGTCTAAGCCCAGAGAAGACAATGTCCACATCTTTATAAGGTTCAAGACCGGATAGGCGAATGAAGTTAAGGGCTAAATCTAAAATTTTAACAGGTTGCCCCATATCTAAAACAAAAATTTCGCCTCCTTCAGCAAAAGACATAGCTTGAAGGATAAGACGTACAGCTTCTGGAATCGTCATAAAGTAACGGATAATATCAGGATGTGTAACGGTTAGTGGCCCACCTGCTTCTAACTGACGCTTAAAGAGTGGAATAACACTCCCATTACTACCGAGTACATTACCAAAACGTACAGCAACAAAGTCTGTATGTTTGGTAGTCTTATTAATCGATTGGACAATAAGTTCACATAAGCGTTTTGTAGCCCCCATGACATTGGTTGGATTAACGGCTTTATCGGTAGAGATGAGGACAAACTTTTTAACTTTATACTCCCTTGCACAAAGGGCTACATTATAAGTCCCAAAGACATTGTTTTTAATGGCTTCGCTTGGGCTATCTTCCATAAGGGGTACATGTTTATGCGCAGCGGCATGGAAGACTAAATCAGGTTGGTAAGTTTCAAAAATTTCATTAAGTTTTATTTTATCCCTTACAGAGCCAATGAGGACAGTAAGAGACTCTCTTGGAAAGCCCTTAAGAAGGAGCTCATTTTGGATATCATAAGCATTATTTTCATAAATATCAAAGATAATTAGGCGACTTGGATTAAAGCTACTAATTTGCCTGCAAAGCTCAGAACCAATGGAGCCACCTCCACCTGTTACAAGGACTGTACGATTTGTAATATCCTTTTCGATTTTAGTAGAGTCTAGAACGATTTCATCACGTCCAAGTAAGTCTTCAATTCGAACACTGCGTACTTGGTAAGTCTGATCCTCTTCATTAATAGCACTTGAAATACCAGAGAAAATCTTAAGGTGACAGTTGGTTTCACTACAGAGATTTAGGATTTCTGAAGTACGTTCACGGCCTATAGAAGGCATCGCTAAAATAATGGTATCCACGTTATAGATTTCTACAAACTTTTGTATATTTTCGATAGGCCCTCTAATAGGCACACCATTTAATGAAGAGAAGTGTTTGGTGCGATCATCATCTAGAGCGGCTACAATTTTATAGGTATGATTTGGATTTTTTTTAGATTCTTTAATAATAAGAGCTGCAGCGTCCCCAGCGCCAATAAGAAGAACTCTATTTTTCGTGGTACCATTAAGATGTTCTTTTAAGGCGTTATAGCTCTTAGAGAATTTACTTAAAATACGGTTGACAAATTTGTAGCTAAAGCGTGACAAAATGAGTAGCAAAAGAACTAAGCTGGTATAGATAAGGTAAACACTTAATGGAAAAGTTACATCCGTAACATTACCATAAATAAAAAAGAGAAGAGAAGATAAGCAAGTTGCGCCTCCTATGTAGAGTAACTCACGACTTGTAACATAGCGCAGTAAACACTTATGAAGTTTAAAGGCCATATTGATAATAAGATGGATCAAAGTAAGAACAATCCACTGAGCAGCGTAAGCTTTTAAGTATTGTGCTGGAATGAATCCATCAAAGCGCAAAAAGAGCGCAACAAAAAAAGCAATATTAATAAGAATAATATCACTTGTTAATAAGATTGATTTGTAAATAATAGGCATAGCAAGCCCTCCCCATAAATTTTTAAACATATTAATTTTAACACAAGTAAAAAAATGCATCAATTATTATAGCTAAAAATGTAGAAAAAAGTAGTAGGAATTGATGTAATTATAGAGTGCCTTTGTACAAACCATTTATTAAATTGCATGGTTCTGTATACGTAGGGTGCAAAATCGTCAATACCTATAACAAGTTTTTGGCAACTCTGTACATGAGGTTGAACCTGTTTTGTAAAAGAGGAAATAACTGTTTTCTCTAATAGGAGGAACACTATTTCGAGAACTAAAAATATGTGTTAACATATAAAATGGAAATTTATAAAGGAGGTAGAAGGTTGGAGAGTGTACTAAGAAAAGAAGAAAAGTACTTAATCACTATGCTGGACAGTAGACGTTATATGGATACTTTAGAAAAATTAATGCTACAAGATACGCATAATGGCGCGGAGGGGTATCAGATTAGAAGTTTATACTTTGATAGCCTTAATGATAGAGATTTTATAGAGAAAGAACAAGGATTATCTGTAAGGAAGAAGATACGCTTACGTTTATATAATCCTAAAAATACATATGCCGTTTTAGAAATGAAGCAAAAACAGGGAGAGAACCAGCTTAAGCGCTCTTTAAAGATAGAACGTGAGGATGCTATCTTGCTTACCAAGGGAATCTATACACCTCTTTTAAACTATAAACAACCTTTTGCGAGAGAATGCTTTAGTATTATGAACATGGATTGCTATAGGCCTAAAACCATAGTGGAATATAATAGAAAAGCTTTTATCGCGAGGGAAAATAGGATTAGGATTACTTTTGATAGTTGTATTAGAGCAACTGAAAGTTGCTATGATTTTTTCTCTGAAAATCTGTGTCTTTATCCTGTTATGGATCAGGGGAACATAGTAATGGAAATCAAATATAATGGCTTTTTACTAGGTTATATTAAAGACATAGTCAGTGAAGTAAATCGAAGTAGTTTATCTGTTAGCAAGTATTGTTTAGGAAGAAGTATAAGTATAAGTATAAGGTAGGAGGATTTAGTATGAGAGAATATTTAGGCAGTATCTTAGAGAGTGGACAAACACTATCTATGGAAGAAGTGATAGGGCATATACTTGTAGCAATAGTGATAGGAGTGGTCATTTATCTATCTTATTGGATTACCCATGTAGGAAGCGTCTATAGTAAAAAGTTTAATGTTTCCTTAGCCATGCTGACGTTATTAACAACAACAGTTATGACCGTTATTCAGGATAATATTGCATTATCATTAGGGATGGTAGGTGCATTATCTATTGTACGTTATAGAACAGCTATTAAGGATTCAAGGGATACAGCTTATATTTTTTGGGCTATTATTGCAGGGATTTGCTGTGGAACAGGAAGTTATATGATTGGGGCTATAGGCTCAGGGGCTGTTTTTATACTCCTTCTTTTATTAGGGCGTGTTAAGAATGACAATCGTATGCTTCTGGTGATTAGATGTGCCAGAGAGAAAGGCATGGAGATAGAGTCTATCGTCTTTAAAACTTTTGAGAATAAGGCCAAACTAAGAGTGAAAAATTCAACAGAAGCTTCTATTGAGTTTATTTACGAACTCTCTAAGAAAAGTTATGATAAGGCGCATAAAGCTATACCAGATGTACTGGATTATATTTATGCTATTGGTGGTATTGAATATGTAAATGTGGTCGTTCAAAATGATGAGATCGTATAAAGGGATGGTAATAGGTGCTGTTACAGTGATGTTAGGTATATCAGTAGGGGTTACCACATGGGATGACAAGAGGCCTGCTCGTATCCATCAGCACTTACAGGAAAAGAGTAGATTAACTTGCACACATGATGTGGCAGAGTTCTGTACACACTTACCTATTATTGCCATAGAGACAGGTGGACAAACTATAGAGATACAAAGAGAAGGAATAGGAGAGCATTCGTATCAAAAGTCTAGTGAAATTATAGCGCAGGTAAAAGTACTAGATAGCCAATCTTCTTATAATCATCTAACGGATGAAGCACTTATTGAATCGAAAGCTAAAGTACGTTATCGTGGTAATACTTCGATAAAGTTTGATAAGAAGTCTTATAAGTTAGACTTTATCCATGAGGATTTATCAAAGAATAAAGATGAAGATGTATTAGGTATGGGTAAGCATGATGAATGGGTACTAAATGGCCCTTTTTTAGATAAGACACTTATACGTAATTATATGTGTCTTAATATTGCAGGAGAAATTATGGGGGATGCACCTGATGTACGTTTTTGTGAAGTCTTTGTAGATGGTGTGTATAAAGGGGTTTATGTGGTCATGGAAAGTATAGAAAAAGCTAAAGAGCGTGTAGATATTGCTTCTTATAAAAAGGGAGATCCTTTCACAAGCTATATTGTACGAGTAGATAGGGAGAGAGGACTTCTAGAAGAACTTAATAATTTCACAAAATATGCCAATAGAATGCATAAGCATACAGCCCTTGAAGTCATTTACCCAAGTGATGCTACAAGTTCACCTAAGCTTAAGTCCTATATAGAACAAGATTTTTCTAAATTTGAAAAAGCGTTATATTCATTAGATTATAATGATGCCAAATATGGTTATAAAAGGCATATAGATGTACAGAGTTTCGTAGATTACTTCATTATAAATGAATTTTTTAAAAACTATGATGCTGGGATTTTCTCCACTTATTTCTATAAGGATATAAGAGGCAAATTACATATAGGACCTGCTTGGGATTTTAATAATGCAGCAGATAATTTTATTGCCGTTGCATTAGATGAACGTGGTATGGAGATGGTTTATAGAAATTGGTACTTTATGCTCATGAAAGATGAGGCATTTGTAGAGACTGTCATTAAGCGTTACCATGACCTGCGTGAAGGATGGTTAAGCGAAGAGGTTTTATTAAATTATATAGATGAAACAGTCGTTTTTTTAGGAGAAGCTATCTGGCGTAATCATGAGGTGTGGGGATACAGTTTTGACCCTGAAAAGGTAGATGAAAATAATCGTTTAGCACCTCTAGATAGAAATGTAACCAGTTATGAAGCGAGTATTATGCAGCTTAAGGACTTTATTATTCAAAGAGGAAGATGGCTAGATAAGCATATAGAGACTCTAAAGCAGTATGCACATGAATCTAGGGTCAAGAAATTTAATCACTAAGATCTAAGGGGGACAAGATGAAAAAATTTATAATACTATGCGTTACTTGTATCGTCCTCTACCTGATAGGAGACTATCTTTATTATAATCAGGGCATTTATATACCTACTTTAAAACAAGAAGAAGTCACAACGTTTGTGAAGAATATAGGTAAGGAAATTTATCTAAAGCAAGAGGGGCAGTTTAAGCCCTTTGAGATAAAAGGTGTTAATATGGGAGTGGGTATACCTGGACACTTTGCAACAGAGTATGCCATAACCCCGAAAGATTATATGAGGTGGTTTAAGTCTATACAGGATATGGGTGCGAATACGATTAGAGTCTATACGATTTTATCGGATGATTTCTATGAAGCAGTTTATCAGTATAACAAGAATAATGATAATCCACTTTATATCATTCATGGTTTGTGGGTGAATGACTATGTACAGAATTCTCATATGGATGCTTATGCGCCAGATTTTGTAGATACCTTTATAAAAGGTGGCAAAGATTTGATTGATATTATACATGGTAAGAAAAAGCGTTCCCTAGGCGGAGGACTAGGAAGGATACTTTATAAAAGAGACATTTCACCTTGGGTGATAGGCTATATTTTAGGTGTAGAGTGGGAAGATGTGACAGTAGCTTATACCAATCATATGCAGAAAGATAAAAACTACTATAAAGGACCATATATGTATACGACCCAAGAGGCGAGTCCTTTTGAGGCTATGTTAGCTCGGGTAGGAGATGAACTTATTGCTTATGAAAGTAAAAGGTATGGAGAGCAGCGCTTAATAGCTTTTTCTAACTGGGCTACAACAGATCCTTTTGATTATGATGAATTAGTTGCAGAACACTTTGATAAGATTGCTAAGATAGATGTAGAACAGATTCAAACAACAGAGGTATTTATCTCAGGGACTTTTGCTTCTTATCATATTTATCCTTCTTATCCAGATTATTTAAGTTATGAGGAAGATAAGACGGCTTATGTAGATGAGTCGGGTAAGATGAATACTTATAGGGCCTACTTAAAGAAGATTAATGACTATCATACCATACCTGTTATCATTAGTGAGTTTGGAGTACCATCCTCTAGGGGAATGGCTCAAAGGGATAGACATACCAATCGTAACCAAGGTAAGATGTCGGAAGCGGATCAAGCACAGGCATTAGTAGCCTGTTATGAGGATATTAAGGCAGCAGGGTGTGCGGGGTCTATTGTGTTTACCTGGCAAGATGAATGGTTTAAAGGCACATGGAATACTATGCACGCAGTGGATTTGCAGAAGACAGCTTACTGGAGTGACTATCAAACTAGTGGGCAGTATTTTGGCTTACTTTCCTTTGATCCTGGTAAGGTACAAAGTATTTGCTATGTAGATGGCGATTTATCTGAGTGGACAGAAGAAGATAAGGTAGTTCAAGGGGAAGACTTAGCACTTTCGGTTAAGTATGATGAAAAGTTTATTTATTTGCTTGCATATAAGAAAGGGTTAAGTGAGACGGACAAGTTGTATATTCCTATTGATACAACACCTCAATCAGGAAGTACAAATGAGGAGAAGAGTGGCTTAAAATTTGATAGAGCAGCAGACTTTATACTTGAGATAAATGGGAGAGAGAATAGCCGTGTATGGGTACAGGAAAGATATGAAGTTTTAAGAGCTATGTTTTATGGGGAGACACATGGGATTAATGCCTATGAAGAACCTCCAGTTAAAGATAGCGATGTGTTTAAGCCCATTTATATGATTTTGCAAAATGGAGATCTTTTAAGTGATGAGAGAAAAGAAGGCGAGCAGCAAGCAGAAGTGTATGAAACAGGGCTTTTGACATATGGTCATGCTAATCCTTATAAGGAGGGGTATAACTCTTTAGCAGACTTTTGCTTTAGTGAGGATTATGTAGAGATTAAGTTACCTTGGCAGCTCCTTAATTTTTCTAATCCATCTGAGATGATGATTCATGATGATTACTATGAGCATTATGGTGTAGAAGACATACGTATTAAGGAGATGTACCTGGGGATAGGTACCAAGTATGAAGCGAAACCGATTGCGATGGAGCCACTCAAGTTAAAGGCATGGCATAGTCGTATCACTTATCATGAAAGACTTAAACCAGCTTATTTTGCTATGCAGAAGTTATGGCGTGAGGAGGATAAGTAGATGATGATTGGAAGACTGACCTTTTTGTACATGTATGTGTGCCTATGCATTATATTGTTTAATGTGGCATTTAATTTACATACAAAGATTCAGCCTCGCGCTCTGTATCATAAAAAGAAGGTGTTAAAAGACCTTTTAACCCATGAAATCTATAGACAAGATGAGACTAAGAGACAAGTTCTTAAAACTCATCTTATAAAAAGGTTGAAAAATATAGACTATTTAAAGGCTTTTCATGAGGCATTAGTGGATATAGAGGCTACCAAGTTAAGTATAGACTGGATTCTAATAGGAGAAGTCATCAGTGACTTATCCTACTTCTATAGGGATAAAAAAGCTGAGAAAAAAGCTTATTTTGCCTATTTGGTTTATTTTTTTGATTTAAACCATAAGATTGAAACGAATACTTGTAGTCTTAAGGAAGCTAGAGCAAGACTTAGTAGAATTTTAATGACTTTTCTCTGGGAGGATTCAATCTATGCAAGGAACAATGCTTTTAAGGCTGTAATGAGTTTAGGCATAGAAGAAGATGCCTTGAAAGCATTAAAAATTATGGATAAGAGAACGGGTCAGCATAATGGGAAACTTATACAAAATCATTTATTAAACTTTACAGGTAACCATCAAAAGTTAGCAGATAGCCTTTATGATGATTTAGAGGCATTTACATGGTCTATACAAGCGGCTGTGATTAATTATCTCAGGATGGTGCCAGCAGAATATGTTAGTCATGAAGCTTACTGGGAGGGATTATACAAATTACTGTGTGATGAAAACCAGCATAAAGAAGTTAGGTTAGCCCTTATACGTTACTTTAAGAAGTATTACTACTTGCCAGTTCAAGAGACTTTGATTGAATATGTACAGTCTAAAGAGGAAGAAAAATGGGAGTTTGCAGTAGTAGCAGCTATGGCTTTAGAGAGTTATGAAGGAAATGAAAAGGATGAGGCATTGACAGAAGCTTTATCTTCATCTAATTGGTATATACGTTTAAATGCAGCAGAGAGCCTAATCAATAAAGGGTATAGTTATGAGCAGCTTATGCAAAGTGGGCTAGATAAGTATGCTTGTGATATGCTTACCTATAGGAGACAGCTTAGGGATATGAAAGAGAGGAGGGCTATATAGGGATGGTGGATTGGATAAAGGATGTCCTTTATGGCATAGACATATTTTTTGTTATTTATTTATTAGGATATTCTACTTTCTTGCTTCTATCTATTACTATAGGTTCTAGTGTACTCTATGAGCAGCAGAAGAAGAAAAAACTCTATAACTTTATTGAGCAAGATCACTATGTGCCAGTTTCTATTATTGTACCAGCTTACAATGAGCGATTAACTGTTATTGATACAGTAAAGTCTCTATTAGAACTAGATTATGTCTTATATGAAATAGTCATAGTGGATGATGGGTCAACAGATGGTATGAGTGAGCGTTTAGTAGAGCACTTTAATATGAAAAGATTATATAGGCCCATAAGAAAGAAAATTTTTTGTGAGGAAGAACAAGCTGTTTATATGACCTGTGAACAAAAAGTGCCTATCACGCTTATATGCAAAAATAATGGTGGTAAAGCGGATGCTTTAAATATGGGAATCAATGTATCACAATATCCTTATTTTATTTGTATGGATGCAGACTCTGTACTCCAATCCGATGCGCTAAGAAATATTATAAGGCCGATTTTGGAAGAGGAAAATGTTATTGCCTGTGGTGGGCTTATTCGAATTTTAAATAATGTTATGCTTAAAAAAGGGAAGATTGTAGATTATGGCCTACCTAAAAACCCTCTTGTAGGGATGCAGATGTTAGAGTATGATAGGACCTTCTTAGCTTCTAGGCTTCTGTTTGATAAGTTTAATGGGAACCTTATTATTTCGGGTGCCTTTGGATTATTTAGGAAGGATGTGGTCATGGCAGTAGGTGGATATGACAAAGATACTGTAGGAGAAGATATGGAACTTGTTATAAGGCTTCATGCTTTTTGTAGGGCAAATAAAATACCTTATCAAATTAAATATGCTACAGATGCAGTATGCTGGAGCCAGGCTCCTGAGACTGTAAGAGATCTTATGAAGCAAAGAAGAAGATGGCATAGAGGCTTATTTCAAAGTGTATTCGCACATAGACAAATTTTCCTTAATGTAGATTATGGAGTAGTTAGTTTTGTTTCTTTTCTATATTTTACCATATATGAGCTCTTCTCTCCGTACATAGAACTCCTTGGCCTTTTATCTATCCTTATGGCAGTCTTATTAAGGATTGTGAATTTACCTTTTATGATTCTTTTCTTCCTAATCTATATGCTATTTAGTATTTTAATGTCTTTAACTGCTTTTTTATCACGTATTCATGCTATGGATATTCAACTACAAGCAAGGGATATAATGAAATCAATCGCTTTATGTTTCCTAGAAAGTAGTATGTTAAGAGGTATTTTATTTTGGACTAGGTTAACAGCCTTTGCAGGATATAAGAAGAAGAAACTTCATTGGGATACGATTACAAGGCAGGAAATAAACAGGAACGATGCGATGTAATAAATAGGAAAGGCTGCCAAGAGAAAGAAGGCCAAGTCTATTCAGTTTGTAAAAGGATTAACTGAGTGGACTTGGCTTTTATGTCTAGCAGAACCAAGAGCATTTGACAAAGGAAAATAGAGATTTTATAATAAAATTTACGATATAAGGAGGACAGTGTGATGGGTATTTGTTTTAAAAATTTTTCATTTCAATATGATAATCTCAAAAATCCTACCTTAAAGCATATTAACCTGGAGATAGGAACTGGCGAGAAAGTATTAATCGCAGGACCAAGTGGAAGTGGAAAATCGACCCTTGCACATTGTCTGAACGGTCTTATTCCTCATGCTTATAAAGGAAAGATGTCAGGTGAACTCTTATTAGAGGGTGAGCCTTTATATGGAAAAAGCTTGGAGGCAATTAGTAAAAAGGTAGGAACGATTCTTCAAGATGCAGATGGTCAGTTCATTGCACTAAGTGTAGGCGAAGATGTGGCCTTTGCCTTTGAAAATGATAGTATGCCTGTACCTCATATGCATGAAAAGGTAGAAGACATTCTAAAGAACTTTAGTATGGAGACTTTTAGTGAGCAAAGTCCTCAAAACCTAAGTGGTGGTCAAAAGCAAAAGGTAGCTATGGCAGGGGTTATGGCTATGCAAACAGATATTTTGCTTTTTGATGAGCCTTTAGCTAACCTTGACCCTATGAGTGGTCAGCTTGCTATGGATACCATTGATGCCCTCCATAAAGGAACGGATAAAACAATTATTGTAGTGGAGCATCGTATTGAAGATGTACTTTCGCATCATTTTGATCGCGTGGTACTAGTAAGTAAAGGTGAAATCGTCTTTAACGGCACACCAGATGAAGTGTTACGTAGCGGTGTACTTGAAGAAAATGGTTTAAGAGAGCCCCTTTATATAGAAGTACTTAAAAACTGTGAGATTGATTTAAAGGAAGAAAGCACGCTAACAGATATAAGTACGCTTACAAAATATAAAGATAAAGTCATGCAAGTATTAGGGGACTTAAAACCTACTCAGGAAAAAGATGAACATGAAGTTTTACTTGAATGTAAAAATTTACAGTTTGCTTATGATAAGGAAAGAGGTAATATCTTAAAGGATATTTCCTTTAACGTCTATAAAGGAGAGTTCCTAGCTATTCTCGGTAATAATGGTGCAGGAAAATCTACCTTATTAAAGGCCCTTACAGGTTTCTGTAAGTTAGATCAAGGTGAAGTGCTTTATGAAGGTCAGAATATAACCAAGTGGTCTATTCGTAAACGTGCAGATGTGATTGGCTATGTGATGCAAAATCCAAATCATATGATTACGAAATATATGATTTATGATGAAGTAGCCTTCGGACTTCGTAACTTTGGATACTCTGAAGAAGAGGTGAAAGTAAGAGTTACGGAAGCCTTAGAAAAATGTGGACTTGCGCCTTATAAAAAGTGGCCAGTAGCTTCTTTAAGCTATGGTCAGAAAAAGCGTGTAACCATTGCTTCGATCTTAGCACTTAAACCTAAAGTGATTGTACTCGATGAGCCTACAGCAGGCCAAGACCATAAAAACTATACAGAGTTTATGAACTTCCTTATGACACTTAAAGAGGAAGGCATTACAGTGATCATGATTACACATGATATTCAGCTTGCTTTAGAGTATGCAGATAGAGCCATTGTTTTATCAAGTGGACAGATTTTAGCAGACGATACCATTTATCATGTGCTCAGCCAAAAAGAAGTGATGAAAACGGCTAACTTAAAAGACACTTCGATTAGTACATTAGCAAGACTTTATGATGTAGAAGATGAGAGTACATTCTTAAAGCAAGTGATTCAAAAAGGGAGAGAACATTAACCCATGAATAATACAGGTTCATTATATATTGATAAACCTTCTTTCCTTCATCAGTTAGATGGCGGTGTGAAGCTCATATGGGTTGTCTTATGGAGTATTTTTACTTTCATGTTTATGGACATCCGTATCTTTTTAGCCCTTATTGTCATTGGGGCTATCCTTTTGTACTGTTCCAAAATAGAATTTAGGCGCATGCGTGTACTGATTGGATTTATTCTAGGCTTTACCCTGTTTAACTCCATCTTGCTACTTATCCTGACACCTAACCATGGGTCAGAGCTGGCAGGCTCTACAACAGTACTTTTTAAAATAGGTTTTTATACCCTTACTTTAGAAAACTTATTTTATGTCCTTACGATTTCATGTAAGTATATTGCCTTACTGCCGATTACGCTGATTTTCTTATTTACAACACATCCAAGTAAATTTGCAAGCAGCTTAAACCGTATTGGTGTACCTTATAAAGTGGCCTATACCGTAAGTATTGCACTTCGTTATGTACCAGATATTCAGGCAGAAGTAAAGCACATCATTATGGCCCAAGAGGCAAGAGGTGTAGCCTTTAAGAGAGGTGATGCGCCTGTTATGACCATCTTAAAGAATTACATGAGCGTCCTTATACCGCTCGTACTTGGGTCACTTGATCGTATTGAAGTCGTTTCTAACGCTATGGATCTACGTGGATTTGGTAAAGATAAAACAAGAACATGGTATGTAAGAGAACCTTTTACACGCTTAGACATTGTAGCTCTTGTAATTGGAGTCCTCTTCATTGCTGTTGGACTTATTTTAAAAGCGAATATAGGATACTTCTGGTATCCATTTTAAATGAAAAAAGAAGGAGTCGTTGTATAACGGCTCCTTCTTTTGCGTATGGAGAGTATAGAGCTTTTAGGAAGGGGCGTCGTGGTAATTGAATTCTCCTCCACCTGCTTCACTCCACTTTCAGAGAAACACTGTTCATTCAAAAATGATAACGTCACAAACTCGCTACGTTTCTCTTCGCTCAAACAGTGTGACTAAGTACATCATTTTTTCATTTCATGTGTTTCTTAGCTGAAAGTTACGTAGGCAGGTTCCAGAGAATCCATTACCATTTTGGCCTTGTTGCCATGTCCTCTTTCTGCAATGTAGCGAAGATGGAGGGATGTGGGCTGCTCCTACGTAGCTTCTTTATGGAGGTGTGCTTAGAATGCGTTAGTGAGTGCGTGAACAAGGTACTTAGCGAATTGTTTGACCGAAGGGACATACACATTCTTAGCTACTGGAAGTGAAGTCGCAGTAGGAGAAGACGGAGCGTTAATAAGCTTAGGCCCTATACAGGATAGGTGGGATATTCTGTAAGCTTCCTTTGAAGGAATGCCTAGAATCTCTTTGTGAAGATAGATGCATGGTTTTTAGCTGTATGTTTGAGGCGTAGCCGAGTTTGCAGCGTTCATGCATCTATCAAGCTTAGAGATTCTTAGCATTCTGGAAACAGAAGCTGGAAGAGTATCATCACCTAGCCTGGACGGGATTCTTGGTTATGCCTCTAATAGCACCCTCGTTTCTTTATAGGCGTAACCAAGGAGTTTAGCATCTTTCATTTTATGAGCAATATAGGTATCGCTTGAGCAAGTGGCGAGAGTTGTGCCATCAGTAAAAGTAATGACACCATCTTGATAGCTTTTGATGGCGCTAAGAAGAACATAACCGAAAGCACCATCTTGGCGTCCGATAGGTCTACGCATCTTAACGGGAATAAAAATGTAGGCCGGAGAAAGTAAGAGAGGTAAGTTACCTTTTGAATGCAGAATGCGGCTAGAGCAGTTCCTAACAGCTACAGGGTCTAGATAAAGTTGGTAGAACATACGGTAAATGTAGTTCTTAATAGGAAAGCAGTAAGTCGATTTTGTGCCATCAGAAAGTAAGGTGTAAGTCATATTATGACCGTAATCATCGTAGAAAGGAACGATAGCCTGACATAGATAATACATCTCATCATCTCCTTAAATTATAAATTGGAACATATGTTTGGTATTAAGAGTATTATAGTAAGTCTTCTTATAAATTGCAAGAATATTTAGGATAAAAAGTTAAATTATTATAAAAATTTGACGAAGTATGGATTCTTCTTTTGAAAATGAATTTGATAAAGTAAGGGTGCGCAAATTAAACAAGCTGCAGCGGAAAGGTTTGTTATGACAAAAGAAGAAATCTACATATTGTGGAATAAGTTTGCTCCTTTGTGGAAAAGTTGGGCTAGAAAACTAAGTTATGTGGATGATGAACAAGAAGATTTATATCAAGAAAGCTATTTACTCTTAATGAGAGCCTTACAGCATTATGATCAGCTGAAAGGGGTGCCTTTTGAAGCTTACTATAAGATGGTGCTTTATAGATGGGGTAAAAAGTATCGTAACAAAATGAGAGCTCATCTTATGCAGGATCAAGATTTAGAGTGGTATAGTGACCTTACAGGCACAGCAGATGATTTTGTTAGAGAAGTCGTACAGCAAGAAGAGTATAAAAGATTAGAAGAATGTATGAAAAGATTGAAGCCTTCAGAATGTCTCGTTATAAGGAAGTTTTATTTTGAAGAAAAACTTCTTGGAGAAATAGCAATTGAGTTAGGCATTACGGTTAAGGCAGTTGCAGGACGTAAAGAAAGGGCACTTAAAAAATTAGAAAAAATTTTTCGGGGAATTTGAGAGACATAGGACTATATATAAGGTGTAAGCACCGGAGCTTAATAAAAAATCAAGGAGGAATGCAAAATGGCAGTAAACACTAAAAAAGACGAAGTAAAAGTTGTATTAAAATTTAAAAAAGGATCTCAGACACTGGCTCATTGTAACCAAAGTGCAACAGATGAATCCCTTTATAACTTAGGGGAAGCGATTGGCAGCTTAAATGCAGAAAGCTTAGAAGAGATCATGAAGGTAACAGAAGAGCAGCTTATTAAGACCGTTTAATAGAGAAAAAACAGAGTACATGGAATAAATCAAATTTAGGAGGTAGGAATATGGAAATTACAAAAAGAAGTTTAGTACTTGTATTTGGTACACCAGCAGGTAAAGAGGAGACAATCACGATTGCGAATCCAGGCGAATCACTTGAAGGGACTCAGATTAAGGCCGTTATGGATACAGTACTGGCAACTGGAGCTGTTGGCGAAAAGTCAGCAGTAGATAGTATTGTAGGCGCTAAATATGTGATTCAACAAGTGGATGAAGTGGATTTAGAGCAGGCATAAGATGCAAGATAGCTTAGGGATATAGGTGGGGGAGCCACTCCTTCATATTCGTGTCATGATTTTGGAAAAATCTAAGTTCCTTTTTCAAATGAATGCTGCAAACTCGCTGACGCTCAAACATGCAGCTAAAATCCATTTTAAAAAACTCACTAAGATTTTTCAGTCAAAATCCTTCCAATGAGTACTACGGAGTGTCTCTCCCACTTTTGGAGACCTAGGGATATCTTGCATACAGAATACTTGCTTAGGGATATAGATGGCAGGGGCTACTTCTCCATATTCGTCTCAAAAGCTTGTAAAAATCTAAACTCCTTTTAAAAATGAACACCATAAACTCATTAAGATTTTTTAGCCAAGCTTCATCGAATGAATATTACGAAGTACCCCTGCCATCTCTGAAGCCCTAGGAATATCTTGTGCATAGAAATGCTTGCTGAGGGAACTAGGTGGGAGAGGCACTCCTCCGTATTCGTGTCATGACTTTGGAAAAATCTAAACTCCTTTTGAAAATGAATGTCATAAACTCATTAAGATTTTTTAGCCAAGCTTCATCGAATGAATATTACGAAGTACCCCTGCCATCTCTGAAGCCCTAGGGATATCTGCGCACAGAAATGCTTGCTTAGGGAGAGAGGTGGGGGAGCCACTCCTTCGTATTCGTGTCATGATTTTGGAAAAATCCTTCCAATAAATACTACGGAGTCCCTCTCCCACCTTTGGACTTCTAAGGATATCTTGCATACAGAGATGCTTGAGTAGGGAAGAGAGGTAGAATATTATGAAGTACCCCTGCCATCTATGAAGCTTTAAGGATATCTTGTGCATAGTAATGCTTGTTTAGGGAACTAGGCGGGAGAGATCCTCCCACCTTTGAGCCCATAAGGATATCTTGCATATAGGAAAGGATAAAGATAAAAAAGCATGGGATGAAGGGAGGAAGTACAGATGGAAGAGATTTTAAGTGGTATTAGTAATTTTGGTTTTCCGATTATATTGTCTATGTATTTGCTTATTCGTATTGAGGGGAAGATGGATAAGTTATCGGAAACCATTGCCAAGCTAAGTAGTGCGCTAGAGAAATTTTAAGGGTCCCATTCTAGAAAAGATGGGACTTTTTTATGCTTATTGATAGGTAGTTTAAAAGTAAGATTTCAAGTATATTACATGCAAGTTAAAAAATGTTGAACAATGTTAGTTTGAATTGTATTTTAGGATTTAATCTATTAGAATAGAGATTAGATTAAATATTAGGGAGGCTGTATTTATGAGAAAGCATTATTCTAAGTTGCTCCTTGCTCTTGGGATGGCAGGAGTCATGTCAGTTAATATTTTTGCAGCAGTAACATTTAAAGATGTTCCAAATACACACTGGGCTTATCCAGCGATTAGCTATATGCAAGAGAAGGGTTATATGTCAAGAAATAGTAGTGGCGAGTTCCTTCCATCATCCGAGGTAACTTACTTTGAACTTGCTGAAATCCTTGCTAAAGCAACAGGTTATCAAGATGAACTCGTTGTTAAAGACATGGATCCGACTTTAAAGAAACAAATTGCAGATAACTATGCAGTTCAAAAACCATTACTTAAGACTTATTCCGATAAGTATAAGTCATGGGAATCACGTTGTAATGAAGAGATTGCTTATTTAATTGGTAGAGGTTACTTAAGCAAAGACGAATTAAGTAAATTCATGGTTAAGACAGCAGATGGCAAAGAAGTAAAAAACATTGTAACGAAACAGGATTTAGCAGCGCTTCTTGTGCGCGTTATTGGGAAAGAAAAAACTGCTAAAGAGAGTTACACAGGGAAAACACCATTTGCAGATCATAATTTAATTAAAGAAGAAAATAGACCTTATGTAGCATACCTTAACAAAAATGGTCTTTTAAATGGTGATGCAAAAGGTAACATGGGTGCCAATACAAAAGTAACACGTGCCCTTTGTGCACAAATGACTTATAGTGCGCTTATGTTTAAAGATAAGCTTGAGCAAGCAGAAAAGCCAGTCACACCTGAAAAACCTGTTACACCAGAGGCGCCAGCAGATGGGAGCAACTTGGAAGGTAGAGTCGATAAAGTTGTTGTAAAAAATGCAGCAGAAGGCAGTAACTACGTACTTCTTGAAGTGAATGGAAGTACTAAATTCTACACCGCTACTAAGGATACAAAAGTTGTAGATAGCAATAACAGCGCATTAAGCTTTGATGCAGTGAAAGCAAATGCTAAAGTAAAAGTAACAATGGCAAAGGAAAACGGTGTAGAAGTACTGACTAAAATTCAAATTTTAGATGAGAAAGATACAACCCCAAGTACGAAACCAGAAGGAGATAAGGATCAGACAGAAGAAGAAGTGACAACTTACAAAGGAACGATTGAAAATATTGGAAGAAGTGGTTCAATCTCTGTTCTTACTTCAGGGAAAACTGTAACTTATAAAGTAGAAGATAACTGTGAAATCCTTTACCAAGGGGAAGAACTTGCGCTTGAAGATCTTAACGTAGGGGACAATGTTCGTATCTATGTAGAAGACTTAGGCGTTACTAAAATTAATGTTTTAAAACGTCAAGAAGTAGAAAATGAAAAAATGGATGTGGAATTCCTTAAGAGTGTACGTAAGCCTGATGGCTATAAAGTAACCGTAGTCGAAAAGGGCAAAGAAAAAGAAGTATTAGTAAGCACTGATGTAGAGGTAATACGTAATGGTAAATCAGTAGATATGAGTGATTTACGTATAGGGGATAAGCTTACTGTGAAAATGGAAGGGAATGAAGCTATAGAAATCGAAGCAACTGCAACGACTGAAAGCTTTATTGGGACTGTAGAGAGCATTATCCTTGCTCAAAATCCACAACTTGTTGTTCTCTCAAAAGGTGAGAAAAAGACAGTTAGTGTTACAAATAATACAGAGCTTTATGATGCCAGCCAAAGAGTGGATACAGTACTGAGAGAAATCCAATTAGGTTCTAAAGTAGAAGTGCTTACAGAAAGTAAGGAAGCTATCTCAGTAGTGATTAAAGATGCGCCAAGCCAAATTACTTATAAAGGAACTGTAGAAAATGTAGGTCAAGGTGCTAAATACATAGATGTATTAGTAGAATATGATGCAGTGACTGGTGAAACGATGACCGTAAAACGCATTAATGTACCAAGCCAGGTAGAGATCATTGTAGATAAAGAAAAAGGCTACAGAAATCAAATTAAAAAAGACATGGAAGTTCTTGTTACATTCAACTACGGTGAAGAGATGTATCCAGAATCTATAGAAGTCATTCGATAATGCATAGAAGAGAGGTTAATGCCAAAAGATAACTGTGGCAATAACCTCTTTTTTCTTTGATTTAGCCATGAGAAACTGGTATGATTGTAAAGAGAAGGGGTATTTCCTGCATGTGGGACCAATAGGAGGTAGAACCATGAGAAGAAAATCAAAAACAATTTACTTAAGCAATACAAAAAGAAGACGTAACCGTGCAAATCCAAAAGCTATTTTAATGGGCATTATTGCAATAGGTGCCCTTGGAGGGACAGCATTTGCTTTTTTACCAAATGCCTATGCAGTGAGTGTAGGTGGGGAAGTCATTGGTTATGTCGATAAAAAAGAGTACATAGATACGGCTTTACAAACTGTAGAAAAACAGTTAGAAAATAAATATAACACAGAAGTGCAAATTGAAGGTTTAGATGAACTAAAAAAAGTACATGCCAGCAAAAAGGACATGATTGATCCGAATAAATTACCAAGCTATTTAAGAGAAAACATGGATGTAACACTGAAGTTCCAAAAGCTTTTTGTAGATGGTAAAGAAATTGCGGTTATTGAGTCAGAAGAAGTTTTAGATGAACTTAAAGAAGAACTTAAAGATGTGTATTTTGATGATAAAAATGTAAAAGCTGAATTTAAAAATAAAGTCAAACTAGAAGAAGTTTATACAACAGAAGATGAGCTAGTGGATATGGAAACCCTAGTAGACTTATGTAAGAAACGTCAAAGAAAAGAAGTAACTTATACAGTAGCGGATGGGGACACACTATGGGGAATTGCAAGTAAGCTCGGGATAGATGTACAAAGCCTTATGGATGCCAATGAAGGGGTAACTCCTAAATTAAAGATTGGACAAGAGCTTAAAGCAACTGTACGTATTCCAGTACTAGGGCTTGAACTTATAGAGGAACCAGCAAAAGAAACAAATAAAGAAGCGGTAAAAGAAACACCGTAAAGCATATAAATAAATATAGAAAGAGTGGGGGGATTTTAATGCAAACGATCGCCATTATTGAAGATGAGAAACCAATCTCAGATATTATCAAATACAACCTTGAAAAGGAAGGCTATAAAGTATGTACGGCCTATGATGGAGAAGAAGGCTTAAAACTCATAGAAGCAGTAGACCCTGACCTCATTTTACTCGATATTATGATGCCGAAATTAGATGGACTCGAGGTTTGTAAACGTGTTAGGCAAGTCAAAGAGACACCTATTATTCTGCTTACAGCTAAGGCTGAAGAAATTGATAAAGTAGTAGGCTTAGAGCTTGGTGCAGATGACTATATGACAAAGCCTTTCGGTATGCGTGAGTTAAGTGCTAGGGTAAAAGCAAACCTTAGAAGAAGCCATATACAAGCAGAAAAATTATCAGTAAGTGAAGAAAAGAAAGTCTTAGAAGAAGATAATTTACTTATTGACCTTGTGAAATACGAAGCCAGTAAAGATGGAAGAAATCTCGACCTGACTTTAAGAGAATTTGAGCTTCTTAAGTTTTTAGCGATGCAAAAAGGGAAGGTGTTTTCAAGAGAAATGTTACTTGAGAAAGTATGGGGATATGAATACTATGGGGATGTAAGAACAGTCGATGTAACCATTAGAAGATTAAGAGAGAAGATAGAAGACGACCCATCTAAAGCAAGTTTCGTACTCACTAAACGTGGAGTAGGCTACTATTTCAGAGGCTAACTTATGAGAACCAGTATACAGTGGAAAATCGTAGTCATTTATCTAAGTGTTGTCTTCGTGATTATGGTAGTGAGTGGAAGCTTTATCATTTGTAACATTGAAGATACACACTATGAAAAGATTAAACGTGAATTAATGTCTTCTGCAGAGACGATAGAGGGAAGACTTGGTGTATCGAGTGGAGCAGACTTTGAAGAGAGTATGGATAAAGTAGAAAGTACACTGTCGACTATGGTGGCACTGAATCAGCATGCTATTTATATATTAGCTCCTAACGGAGAGGTGCTTTTAGGCTCTAAGTCAGAGCCAGCTGTAGGGGAGATTATGGTGTCGGATGTACTACCAGAAGTGATTGCTAAGAAGACACCACAAACTCTTGAATGGCCACTTTTTGCCTATAAGGAAGCCAAATATGATTATATAGAACATGATAGGCCTATCTTAGATGCTACAACAGGTGAAATTCTTGCTATTATTTGTGTAAGAGCAGATGCTACAGATATTTATGATAATGTTTTTAATGTCATGAAAACCATTACCCTTGCAGCTATGATTGCCATGGGGATTGCAGCTGTATTTAGTGCGATTTTCGCTAGAATGATTACAGTGCCTATTAAGCAGCTTACGAAAAGTTCTAAGCAGCTTGCAGCAGGGTCCTTTAGTCGCATTCCTATTTATTCGGAGGATGAGATTGGGCAGCTTACCCAAAGTTTTAATTACATGGCAGCAGAGCTTAGTAAGACCATGACTGCTATATCGAGTGAAAAGAGTAAGCTGGAGAAGATTTTAGAGAATATGGCAGATGGGGTTATGGCCTTTAATAGACAGGGCGTCCTTATTCATGCCAATTCTGTATGTTATGAAATGCTAGGAAATACCAATATGGATCATCGTTTTGACTTTATCTTTCCAAAGTTAGGTGTAGAGGTATCCTTTGATAAGCTCCTTGCTGAAGAAAGTAATGGTGAACGCGTTAAGAATGAAGAAGGTATCATGATGGCACTCGAGGATAAATTCTACAATCTCCATTTTGCACCTTATATGAATGGGAGAGGAGAAAGCGAAGGTGTTGTGGTGGTGATGCAAGATGTTACAACTCAGCAGAAGCTTGATCAGATGCGTAAAGAGTTTGTAGCCAATGTATCGCATGAACTTCGTACACCTCTTACAACCGTTAAAAGTTATACGGAAACCCTTATAGATGGTGCCATTGACGATCGAGAAATTGCCATGCAGTTTCTATCCGTTATGGAGAAGGAAGCAGACCGTATGACGACGCTGGTACAAGATTTGCTTGAGCTTTCACGTATCGATAATAAGCAGATGCAGCTGGATATGAGGCCTTTAGATCTAAAAGAAATTGTAAAAGAAACAATAGAAGCACAGAAGATTCATATTGAGAAAAAAGGTCATCGCATTATTTATGAGGCAGATGAAGAGATGATTTATAATATGATAGGAGATAGTGCGAGAATCAGACAAATCTTACACAACATCTTATCAAATGCCATAAAATATAGTATAGATCCAGGAACCATTCATGTGAAACTGTATAAGAACCCAAATATTATTACACTTCAAGTAAAAGATACAGGAATCGGTATTGCTAAACCAGACTTAGAGCGTATTTTTGAAAGGTTCTTTAGGGTAGATAAAGCGCGCTCCAGAAGTCAGGGAGGTACAGGGCTTGGACTATCTATTGTAAAAGAGATGGTAGAACTCCATCATGGCAAAATCAGTATTACAAGTAAGCCTGGAAAAGGTACGACAGTAACAGTGCAATTTAATGTAAGCTAAACGTTATGCCTTTGTAATATAACTGTAAAATAACTAATATATACTATAAATAGGAGTATTACAGTCAAAAACTAAACGGAAGGGGGTTCCACATGAGTAGAATAAAATATCTTATAAGTATAGCTGTATTAGGATGTACCTTTTTAGCACCCAATGCAGTTTATGGGGCAGAGATTAAACCAGAAAAAAAACCAGTACAGACTAAAACAGTACAAACAGTAGCAAAAGAGGAAACACCAACGAGCACTTCATCTGCTATTACATTTGAAAAAGATGAATATGTGAGAATTACCCAATCACTAGCAGGCAAAGAAGAAATTCAAACGTTTGATAGCCAGATTAACATCATGGGTGAAGCACGTACCGGAACAGCTATAGAGATTATTGTGTATACAGGTGATAAGGTAGATAATCCAAAGGCCACTGATACCAATAATTACAAAACCTATACATTAAAAGAAGTAGGGGCAACCATGCTCTTTAGTCAGCTCATTGATCTTAAAGAAGATCAAAATAATGTAGTGATTAGCTATAGCTATCCAGCTGATGAAAAAACAGGTAAGATATACCTTACAATTATAAGAAAAACTGAAAAAGAAAAAGAACAGATTAAATCCTTCATTGTAGAGGATGCAACGCTTTTAAGAAGTAAAAGGTGAGAAGTATGAATGCAAGAAGAGAGCGTATGAAACTGATCTTATTAGGTGCTCTTATAATAATAGCTGTAATACAAACAGGAATGTTGTGGCTTGGCGGTATGTCAAGCCACAATTTTTTAAAGCAGACTATTAAGTATGAGCCTATTATGCCTACCAATATATGGTTTGTAGAAACCAGTAACAGTAATACGGGTGTACCGGGTGCCCTTGCTTATCGTTTAGATGATACGACAGGAAATGAAAAAAGAGAATATGAAAGGCTTATAGGTGAGCTTTCAAAGCTAATGGATAGGCAGAATGAAGAAGGCAATATGCAGAAAATAGATGGTGTAGACTGGGTAAAACTTTTAAGTATGCCAAGTGTTATTTATGAGTATGAATTTCCGATAGATCTAGCTTCGATTACAGGAGAGAGTCAAAATAAATGGATTAAAGAAAAGATAGACCATGTCATTATCTATTCTAAAAATAAATTTGAGAAAGAGGCGACGCTTTTCTTAGTCAACTCAGAAGAAGATTTTATGTATGAACTGAGCGTGGTGGGAACCTTTGATGATATTGAGAAAATCTATAAGGTACTTACAGCAGATGACCTTAAAAGGCATATTATGGCTTATCAGCCTAGTGCTACCATTGATAAGGTGCGTTTAGCAGGCAATAGCTTTTTACCTACAAGTAGCAAAGAAACCCTTCTTAATTATGAGGTACTGACATCGTATAATCCTATAGATCTTAGTCGTGAAGAGGGCTATGAAAAGCTTGAAAGTATGATTAATGGTCTGTTTATTAGTCCTTTAGTTAAAGAGAGGGTGCATCAAGGTGAAAATGTTATTTATACTGAAGATATGAAAACTTTAGTGGTCTATAGACCTGAAGGGGTTATAGAATACTTAAATCTGGCACCAAGGCAGCTGCAAACAGGGACAAGTATGCTAAAAGGCTATAATGTTGCCCTAGAATTTATAGAGAGGGTGCAAGTGATGCCTAAAAGTATAGCAGATAACTTATACTTAGCAGATGTGAAACAAAAGGGACTAGACTTTACCTACTCTTTTAATATGATGTATGAGGGCTATCGTTTACAACTTTCAGAGGAAATGCAAGCGAGCTTAGGAATGGATGCCCTAGTGCAGGTAGTAGTAAGAGGGAAAGATGTGATAGAGGCTCATTTCTCTACCCTTGAGGTTGTACCTAAAGAAGTAGAGCTTAAAGCACTGAGTACCCATTACTTAGAGCCCATTGATAAGATGTATACCTTATTTGAGAAGCAAGGGATTGAGGATTTTATGATTGACCACTTAGAACTGGTTTATTTACTAGAAGGTATAGGAGAAGATATTGATATGACTTGGGGTGCTGTTTATGACCATAAATGGTATTACCCGTTAATCATGAGGCAGATACCAGGCTTTTAAAACGCCTAGTATGCTGCCTATACTTTTGAAGACAAAACATATAAAAAAGGTATAGTAGAGAATAGGAGGGCTGTAAGATGAGATGGAATAAAGCTTTAAACTTCTTACTTATTATCTTTATTTGTTTAAACATAGCGTTAGCATGGATAAATTATGATAGATTTAATGGGTCTTATAAAGTATCTGAAGAGCGTATACAGACTATAAAAAGCCTATTAGCAGATAGGAACATACAGGTTAAAGCGGATTTACCAACTTTATTTCTACCACGTTCTTCTATTTGGATAGAGCCTATTGAGATTAGCGCATCTTTAAGAGATGCTATTGTTAATAGATTGTTTGGTAAAGAAAGAGCAGATGTTACCATTACAAATGAAGTAAGTGGAGACTATGGGAAAAATGCTCTGATTTACAGTAAAGGAGAGGCCCAGCTTAAATTTTATAAGGACCATATTGGTTATAGGAATGAGGCGGCTAAGAGCAAGGAAACGGCAGTATCCATTAAGCAGGCAAGTAAATTTGCAAAAGACTTTATAAGACAGCTTGATTTGGCTGATCATCTTAAAGAAGTAAAAATTGACTATAGAAGTGAGTCATATGGCATAGCAGTGACATATTATGAAGTATATAGAGGTTTACCTATTTTTGACAGCTATGTAAAAATGAAAATATCTCCTAATGGAGTATTTGAAGCAGAGGTAAGGTGCCTTGAGGTAACAGATAAGGTCAGTCTTACAAAACCTTTATATCCTATTGACCAAGTCTTATTTGCATTACAGAAGCCCATAGTAGAAAATGAGACTTATGTCATTGAATCCGTAGAACTTGGCTATAGGTTAGATCATTCAGAAGGCATGCATATTTTGTCTGAAGAAGCTGTGCCTGTGTATAAAATTACAATAGAAGGTTTAAGTGATCCTATATTTGTCAATGCTTATACAAATACCTATGAAGAAATACTTTTTATTTCCCAAGTTTAATGGTATAATGAAAATTGACTAATTCTGAGGCGCGATAGGCCATGTTGCAATAGATATAACAAGAGTTAAACGAAAATAATAAATACAAATTAAGAGGTGTTTAGGTTGAGCAAGCTATGTATACGAGGTGGTAAACGCCTAACCGGAGATGTAGTAATTAGTGGCGCTAAAAATGCAGCAGTGGCTATACTACCCGCTGCACTTTTAGTAGATGGAATATGTGAAATTGAAAATTTACCATATATTAAGGATGTAGTTTTATTAACTGAAGCGATGCAATCTTTAGGAGCTATTACAAGTTTTGAAGATAAGCACACTGTTAAAGTGGATGCAACAACCGTATACAGTTACTGTGCTACAGAGGAAAGTATAGGGAAGATGAGAGCGTCCTATTACCTTATAGGAGCCCTTCTTGGACGTTTTGGGAAAGCAGAAGTTGCTATGCCAGGTGGTTGTAACTTTGGAAAACGCCCAATTGACCAGCATATTAAAGGTTTTGAAGCACTTGGAGCGAATGTTGAAGTGCGAGGAGAGACAATTTACGCAACAGCAGAAAAGTTAAAAGGTACACACATTTATCTTGATGTGGTGAGTGTAGGTGCAACAATCAACATCATGTTAGCAGCAGTTCTAGCAGAAGGGACAACTACTATCGAAAATGCTGCAAAAGAGCCTCATATTGTAGATGTGGCGAACTTCCTTAACATGATGGGCGCAAACATCAAAGGTGCAGGTACAGATGTTATTCGCGTTAAAGGTGTAGAAAAGCTACAAGGTGGGAAATACTCCATTATTCCTGATCAAATTGAAGCAGGAACTTATATGATGGCAGCAGCTATCACAGGTGGAGAGGTATATGTACGTAATATTATTCCTGAACATATGGAGTCTGTGTCACTTAAAATGCGTGAGATGGGCGTGGAGATTGAAGAGGGAGATGACTATATTCATGTATCAGCAGGTAAAGATCTTATTGCAACGAACGTCAAAACTTTACCTCATCCAGGATTCCCAACAGATCTTCAGCCACAAATGACAGTGCTTCTTAGTACTGCAATGGGCAGAAGCACAATGCTTGAGAGCGTATTTGAAAACCGCTTCCAATATGTTGATCAGTTAAATAATATGGGTACAAACATTACTGTATATGGTAATAAAGCAGAAATTGAAGGTGTAAGCCAGCTACAAGGAAGTGAAGTGACTGCAACGGACCTTAGAGCAGGGGCTGCCATGATTCTTGCAGGACTCAAAGCTGATGGTGAGACTTATATCAATGAGATTAAGTATATCGACAGAGGCTATGAGTGTGTAGAAGAGAAAATGAGAGCACTTGGTGCTGATATAACAAGAATTTAATGAGGGAGTTGCCTGGGGCGGCTCCTTTTTTGTATGCGTGAGAGGGGGGGCGTGGGTAGAGGAACTCTTCCGGCTTCTGTTTCCAGGTTGATAACAGCCTCTAAGTTTGATGTCCTCATGAACGCTCACAACTCGCTACGCTCAAACAGTTCGCTAAGAGCCATGAGTACATCTTCTCTAAGAGGCTCTAATCAATCTTTCAAAGGAAGCCTACAGAGCCCACCTACCCATAGCTATCTAACGAAAGGAAAAAAGAGTCGCATGAGGTGAGCCTGAGGAGAAGCTTCCAATTTCTACTTCTAGAACGCTAAGAACCTCTAAGCTCAATGGATTCATAAACGCTGCAAACTCGCTACACTCAAACAGTGCAGCTAAGTACTATGAACCCATTTTCACAAAGAGGTTCTAAGCAACCTTTCAAAGGAAATTTCCAGTTTCTCCTCAGCCACCGGCAAGGAGCCTCGCGAAGGAAGCTTTCAGAGTCTCTCTCCATCTAGCCCTTATGCACTTCGTGTATAAAGAGAGGAGGGAACTTCAAAGGAGGTCTACAGAGTCTCCCTACCCACGCCCGTCTAACGAAAGGAAGAAAGAGTCGCATGAGGTGGCTGAGGAGAAGCTTCCAATTTCTACTTCTAGAACGCTAAGAACCTCTAAGCTCAATGGGTTCATAGATGCTGCAAACTCGCTACGCTCAAACAGTGCAGCTAAGTACTATGAACCCATTTTCACAAAGGGGTTCTAAGCAACCTTTCAAAGGAAATTTCCAGTTTCTCCTCAGCCACCTGCAAGGGCCTCGCGAAGGAAGCTTTCAGAGCCTCTCTCCACCTACCCCCTATGCACTTCGTAGATAAAAAGAGGAGAGTACTCTAAAGGAAGCCTACAGAGTCCCCCTGCCCACACCCGTCTAACGAAAAGAAAAAAGAGCCCACAAGGAGCCTCGCGAAGGAACCTTTAGGAGAGTTGGGGAGTCTAATAGGGTATAGAGTATAGAGAAAAGAGGGTTATGGATGAGGAAAGTACTGGTCCTATTATTAAGTATTATGCTTTTGAGGATTGTAGGGTGCAATGTAGAAAGTGGGATGGATATACCTGATTTAGAGGTCATGTATAAGGGTGAAGTGATTGAAGTTATGAAAGGTGGATATAACTGGACGACAAAGAGTGGATTATGGGGGGAGGAGTCTGTTATTGTAGATGAGGCTAGTCCTGAGGATATTGCGAAGGGTATGGAGGGGAATAGAGTCCCAGTAGGGGCGAAACTCGATTTAGTTTTTTCTAAGGAACCTATTAGTTTTAAGGTAGTTAATTGGGGGGAACCAGGTGAATGTCAATTAACTGCTGCACCAAATACTTTGACAATACCGGAACAGGAAGGAACTTATATTATTGAAGTGATTGGAGAGTGGAAAGAGGGCCAGGTCTCTTGTACTTTCAAAATAAGTGGGCATAAGAATAAGGATTAAAATAGAGCCTAAATAAATTTAAAATATCGTGTATAATAAGTATGTAGGATACAAATGACATCATATTTAGAGCATAAGGAGGCATAAAGTATGTACGAACGAGTTATGGAAACAAAAGAGTATATTTTAAATCAGGTAACTTACCGTCCAAAGATTGGGGTCATCTTAGGTTCTGGTTTAGGGGACTTAGTTGATTTAGTAGAAAATAAACAAACGATTAAATATGAAGAGATTCCTCATTTCCCACAGTCTACAGTAGAGGGGCATGCAGGACAATTAGTATTTGGTACGATTAAAGGTGTGGAAGTTATGCTTATGCAAGGACGTTTCCACTATTATGAAGGGTACACGATGAAAGAAGTTACCTATCCCGTATATGTAATGAAACAATTAGGTATTGAAAACATGATTGTAACCAATGCTTGTGGGGGTATCAATACAGATTTTGAACCCGGTACACTTATGCTGATTGATGATTTCATCAACCTTATGGGTACAAATCCACTTATTGGCCTTAATGATGAGCGTTTCGGACCACGTTTCCCAGATATGTCAGAGCCTTATAGCTTAGAACTGATGGAAAATGCAAAGAAATTAGCAGATGAAATAGGTGTAGCTTATAAACAAGGTGTCTATGCAGCTTGTACAGGTCCATACTATGAAACAGCAGCAGAAATCCGTAGCTATGCACGTATGGGAATTGATGCAATCGGTATGTCTACAGTGCCAGAGACTATTGTAGCGAACTATTTAGGGATGAAAGTATTAGGTATCTCATGTATCACCAATATGGCAACAGGTATTCAGGAGTGCAAGCATTCACACCAAAGAGTAGTAGAGACAGCACAAAAAGCATCAGCCAATCTTTGCAAATGGGTTGCTAGAGTTATAGAAGGAATGAAATAAGATAAAAATTATAAATGCACAAAAGGGATAAATAGAACCTATTTATCCCTTTTGTGCATTTATAATAAATTAAAGGATATAAGGATAAAAATATGTTGAAATATAAATAAATTTGTAAAAGGATGAAGAAAATCATTAGAAATGAATTGAATGATAACACGCGAAATAATAAAATAGAAAGATGACTCTTTATAAGACAGATAGAAATAAGGGGGTGAAGGAGATAAATAAGGTAAGCAAGAGGGGATATATAGCCCTATGTATTATGATTTTTATATTTGCTCTAGTAGATATAGATTATTTATATGCCAGTGAGCAAAAGATAAAAATTGGCTATATACCTAATTATGGGACCTTGATAGATTGGGAAGATGAAAATAAAAAGGGCTATGGCTATGATTATTTTGATGAAATCTCAAAGTATACAGGATGGGAGTATGAGTATATTCCTTGTACTTTGGAGGAAGGGCTAGAAATGCTCCAAAAGGGAGAGATTGATATTTTTGGCCCTATGCAGAAAACACTTGAGAGAGAAGAAGTTTTTGATTTTACAGAAGCTAATTTTGGCTATGAATTTGGACTAATCTATGCGTATGAAGAGAGTCCCTTTTACTATAAGGATTTTGAAGATTTCAATGGGATGCGCGTAGGTGTACAAAATCAAAGTTTTTATTTAAATGAAATGAAGTCCTACTGCCAAAAAAACAATATAGAGGTAGAGTTTGTAGAGGCTGGGAGTAGTAATATTGACGATGAACTAAGAGATGGTAAGTATGATGTTTTTATAAGTGGAAGTCTTTATCATATCCCTAATATAAAAATTGTAGGAAACATAGCCAATAGGCCTTTCTATTATGCAACGAGCAAAGGTAATCCAGAAATTTTGGAGCAGTTAGAGGAGGCACTACAAGCTATTCGTTTAAATCAGGTTGATTTTCAAGGGGATCTTTATCACAAGTACTATGGGGATAGGCTTATGGGTACGCCAACATATACTAAAGAAGAACTGGATATAATAAAAGCTTATCCTAAACTTGTAGTTGAGATAGAGCCTTGGGCTGTTCCACTTCAGTACATAGATTCTAAAACTGGAGAGGGCAGAGGGATTGTAGTTGATTTATTGAATGAAATAGGTAAGCAGTGTGGTATTGAGTTTGAATATATCCCCTCTACACATGATACAGGTCAGTGTGAAGGAAGAGCTGATTTGTATGCAAGTTATCATAAAGAGCGTTATGGGGTACCTATGTATTTAACCAATAAAATTTTATCAGTCTCTATGGTTTTTGTAGCCCCTAAAGCTTTAGATGTATCAAAGTCTTTAACAGCAGGAATTGCTCAGCTTGATAACATAGATGTTAACCAACTGGCAAAGAGATATCCAGATATAGTCATACAGCAATACTATGCTATTACAGATGTATCCGAATTACTTTCAAGAGAAGAAACAGATTTGGTAGTGACATCCTTATATACTTTTAATGAGCTTGTTAAGTATGGTAATAATAAAAATTATTTAGCATATCCTACAGGAATTGAGTTAGATATTGACTTAGGGGTATCTAAAAATTTACCTAAAGAGTTTGTTGCCATTTTGAATAAAGCGAGTACAGCTATTTCAAAAGATAAGATAAATTCTATTATTTTTGCTAATACAATAGAACATGTGAGGGCAAGGTCTATAAAAGATATAATAGAAAGGAATTTTCTGGAAATTATTAGGATAATCATTCGAGTACTCCTTATGATCGTATGTTTCATTATTGTTATCGTATATGTTGTAGATAGCAAGAAAAAAGCCATGCAAAAAGTAGCATACGAGGATCCGATTACCGGGTTATCAACCCTTACAAAGTTTAAGTTAGATATTGCTAAAGCTCTAGAAAATGCAGAGCCTGGAGAATATGCATTGCTTGCTTTAGATGTGGATAATTTTAGTTATATTAATAATTGGGTAGGGTATGAAGTAGGGAATAAGGTATTACAAGTATTAGCGAGAGAGCTTCAAGCATCAGCTAAAAACCAAACTTTTTTAGCAAGGGAAGGTTCAGATATATTTTTAATCTTTACAAATCTAAAAGACTTAAGTGCCCCAAAAGTTCTAGATGATTATAGGAAGAATATAGTAGAAGCGATTCCAGAACTTAAAAAACTTAATCATCATCCTACCTTTAATATAGGCATTTATAAAATCACGGATTTAAAGCAGGATATTTCCCATATGATTGACTGCGCTAATATAGCACGGAGAAGAGTAAAAGGACAGTATGGGGATTCTATTGCAGAATACACAGTAGAATTAAATGCCCAAATTCAAAAGCAACGCCAGATTATCCTAGAGATGGAGCAGGCTTTATATACGCAGGAATTTACGATCGTTTTACAGCCTAAGGTTAATTTATTAACAGAGAAGGTAGAGGGAGCAGAAGCTCTCGTGCGCTGGTATAGACCTAATGGTGAGGGGGTTTATCCAGATGAGTTTATTCCACTTTTTGAGCAGAATGGTTTCATTATACGCTTAGATTTATATATGTTTGAGGAAATCTGTAAGCTTATTAGACAGTGGCAGCATGGAGGTGTTCGTCCTCTTCCTAGAGTATCGGTTAATATCTCCCAAGTAACACTTTTATCAGAAGGCTTATGTGAGACACTTATGGAGATTATAAAGGGGTGTCAAGTAAGTACCAAGTATATTGAACTGGAGCTGACAGAAAGTGCATTTTCAACGAATATGGAGAAGGCTATGCAGGTTGTAGCAAAGCTTAAGCAGTTAGGTTTCTCTATCTCCCTAGATGACTTTGGAAGTGGTTATTCTTCTTTTAATATGTTAAAAGATATTCATGTCGATGTGATTAAAATCGATAAGGAATTTCTCAATCATCATGTTTTAACAGAGAATGATATAGAGATTATTCGTCATATTGTAGATATTGCTAAGGTACTTAAGATGAAAACAGTTATAGAAGGGGTTGAAACCAAAGAACAGGTAGACGTATTAAGGGAAATAGGATGTAACCTAGCGCAAGGTTATTATTTTGCTAAACCTCTTACAAAAGAAGCTTTTGAGCACTATTTTAATGAAAAATAAAAGGTGGATACGTAATAAGATAAATGATAAGGTGAAGATACAGGGCTTCACCTTATTTTTTATAAAAAAATTTAATTAAAATGAACCAAAGGATGAAAACGTGTCTCTTTATAAATAGGTGCACCTAAGAAGGAGGAAGTAAGATGGAGGAAATAGAGCTGGTAAAAGCAGTGCAACAAGGAGATATGAAGGCTTTCGAGGATTTGTTTGAAAGCTACAAGGATAGGGCGATTAAGACTGTTTATCTTATGACGGGACATAAGCAGATGGCAGAAGACATCGTACAAGAGGCTTTTACCACGTGTTATCTATCCATTGGCAAACTCAAAAAGCCCGAATGTTTTAAGACTTGGTTCTTTAAGCTCTTAACAAGGACTGCTTGGCGAAGTATAAAGAAGGAAAGAAGTTTAGTTCCAACAGAGACGATTAGTGAGCTTATAGAAGAAGCTCATTTAATAGAAGGGGCAAAGAGTTTAGAAAGTAGATATGAGTATGAGGCTTTGTATGAACAGATTTTAAGGCTAGACTATCCTTTACAGACTACGCTTATCTTGTATTACTACAACGAACTGACCGTTAAAGAGATTGCAAAGGTTATGGGCTGCTTCGAAGGAACAGTCAAATCAAGGCTTTACACAGCAAGAAAAAGACTAAAGCTTCATTTACTTGAGCAAGAAGAAACTGAGCCAAGAAAGGTTGTGAGGGTGTGATTAAAAAAGTATTCATTCAAAAGGCTGATGAAATAGAGGCAAAAGATGTTTTACTCAGTCAAATTAAAGCACGTATTTATGAGGAGGAGCAAAATCATATGAGTTCTAAAAAGTTTTCATTTAAAAGTAGAAAAAAATTAATTACAGTAATGGTAAGCTGCTTAGCACTAGTGTCTATTACAGTTATAGGAAGTTCTATAGGGAAGGCATGGATTGGGCATAGTAGCCTGAGATATAGTAGCTTCCCAGAGCAGGCTGTTGTACAGAAGGATATAGGTTTCTTACCTAAATATGTAGAAAGTTTACCTGGTGGATTTAACTTCTTCATGGGCCACGTTGGAGAGAATGCCTTAGTAGATGATGTGAATAGACCTATTGTGGAAGCGAAAAGTTTATCTTTAGGTTATAAACAAGAGGGGGCAGATAAACAAGTAACGCTAAGTGCAGAGAAAATGCCAGAACAGTATATGATGTTAGGAGAAGGGAATACACTTATAGATACTTATAAAGACACCTCTCTTTATTATTATGAGAAAATGTATAAATTTGTCCCAGAAAGTTATGAGCTTACAGAGGAAGACCAAGTAGCTCTTGAAAGTGGACAAATTGAGGTTTCTTTTGGGACGGATGAGGTATCTGTAGAAAAGGTACAATATCTTCAATGGCATGAAGGAGATATCCTCTATTCAATAGGAGGTAGTGGTATCGACTTATCAGTAGAAGATCTTGTGGCAATGGCTCAAACGATTATAGATGCTGAGTAGGATTTGAATTCTAGGTCGTAGTTTGCTATAGTTAGAGCGAAGCGATAAAGGGTGACATAGAAGAGGTGGACAATGAATAAACAATTACAAGCAGCCCAGCATCATGATGCAGGCTATAACTGTAGTCAAGCTGTGCTCATTGCATTTTGTAAGGAGCTAGGCCTAAGCCAGGAGATGGCGGCTAGAGTAGCCACTGGATTTGGCGGTGGTATGAGACACGGCGGAACATGTGGCGGTGTAACAGGTGCCCTGATGGTACTAGGCCTTAAATACGGGCAAGTAGAAGCGAGTGACCAAGAAACCAAGATGAAGGCTTATAAAATGGTTCAGGAGTTTCAAGCACGCTTTGCTAAAAAGCATGGCAGCATTGTATGTAAAGAATTATTAGGCCATAATATTGGTACAGAGGAAGGGATGAAATGCATCAAGGAGCAAGGCCTTCTTCAGAGTAAATGTAATACCTTCATTGCAGATGCCATTACCATAGTAGAAGAAATGATACAAGAGCAAGAGCTAGAGAATAATGAATAAAATAAGGGCCTCCCGTATGGGCAGGCCTTATTTTATTGCCTCTTATTCCTTAATCCAATACTGCGCCCCACCATCTATGCGGTCCATAAAGCCGTATTCAATAAGGGCACGTCGCAACGTAACGTAATCGTCATAGATACGTTCTAGTGTGCGGTTGATTTCGGCCTCACTGTAGAAACGACCTTTTTTAAAGAGGGTACTAAGGTGGCTAAGAACAATGATTTTACGTTTTTCTTTAGCAGGATAATTCTTAAGTTTACCTACTTCATCAAAGTAAGTGGATAAGATTTTTTGTTTTTCAGCTTCTGTTGTATCGTATCTATCATCTACCATGGTTGCGGTTTTAGAAGTTTCCTGAAGTTTAGAGTCACCCACCACTGTAAGGGGTTTATTTTGTACATCTTGTAAAAGTTGCATGAGAGCTAAGAAGAGTTTGGCTTGTTTTTCCTTCTCACGCAGTCTGTAGCGGTGATTGCGTACAGTTGAGGGATTAATAGACAGCTTAGTGGCAATTTCCTTATCGTTTATGCCCGTAGCAAGCATTTCAATAAATTGTTTTTGAACTTCTGTAATCCCTAAAAAGTTTGTGTTCATACCGAGCATGTAGTGAAGCATAGAGTGATGCTCCTTGGCAATATGCAGCTGGGCAGTTTTACGCGCATCGTAAAGATTACCGTCTATGGAGTAGATTTGGCCTTTTGTGAAAGTTTCACCACAGATGATACAAGCATAGTCTTTTTCTCTATCCATATAACCTTGTTTAATCGTTTCTAAATCTGCATTCCAAAATAATTCATTAAGATTTTCAATCATTTTGAGTTCCTCCTTTTCCTTATAAATAGACTATAAACAGGATTTATACATTTCTAATAAGACGTAGGAGACGCCATCTATCTGGCGGATACATGCTTTCTCCGTTACAAAACCTATCTTCTTCCAAAATGCATAGCCTATAGTATTAACTTCATAGCAAGCAAGATTAATGCCAGAAAAATGGCTTGCTTTGGCACTTTCTATAAAGATATGGATGAGCTTTTCACCTAATCCTTGATGATGATAGTCAGGATGTAGCATAAATAGACCTAAGTATACTATGTCTTTACTAGGATAGGACTCGATATAATCTAGGATAGCCATACAATCATGGCCTTTATAAAGTGCTATATAGTTCTTCTGTTTCATATCCGTATTGGGTGGCAAGGCAGTAAGATCTTTCCTGCAGGTATCTAAGGAGGGCGTAGGAAATGGGATTTGAGAGTAGTAATAAGTATTGGCCTGCATAAGCTTTAGTACATCCTTTAGATTGTCCTCTGTAATCTTTACAACAGAATAATTTTGCCCTAAGAGATCTTTAAAATGGTTTAACAACATGCTTGTAGATACCTCCTTTGTGGCAAGTATAACACTTGTTAAAAGATAAAACAATAATAAATTCAAACAATATAATTAAAAGATTGGATTTTAGCAAACGATAATATAAAGTGTTTGGTATAAATAGATATTCATTTTTTTTAGGTACTGTGATAAAGTAGAAGTAATAAAAGTTAAGCGTGGAGGATATAGAATGAAAAGACAAGATTACATTTCATGGGATGATTATTTTATGGGGATTGCGCTTCTTGCAGCCAAAAGAAGTAAGGACCCAAGTACACAAGTAGGTGCATGTATCGTAAGTAGTGACCAGATGGAAGGTTCAAGAGCCAACACCATTTTAAGTGTGGGATATAATGGGTTACCGATAGGATGTGAGGATGAGCATTTTCCTTGGGGTCGAGAAGGGGACTTTTTAGATACAAAATATCCATTTGTGGTACATGCAGAGCTGAATGCTATTTTAAATGCACAAGGTAAGTCTTTAGTAGGTGCCAAACTTTATGTAGCACTTTTCCCTTGTAATGAATGCTGTAAAGCGATTATTCAATCAGGGATTAGAGAGGTTATTTATTTATCGGATAAGTATGCTGAATCGGATGCCGTTAAAGCATCCAAGCGTATGTTTGAAGCAGCAGGTGTAAAACTCACAAGACTTCAAACAGCTACAAGCAAGATCGAACTCGATTTTGACGTAGAGTAGAAAGGAACTATAAAAATGGCAAAAGAACTATGGGATATATTAGATGCGAAGGGTAATCCAACAGGGCGTGTGATAGAGAGAGGTATGCCACTAGCAGAAGGAGAATATATGCTTGCTGTACATATTTATATTGTAAACAGCAAGGGTGAGTACCTCATGCAAAAGAGATCTAGCACAAAAGAAGTCCTTCCTGGTGTATGGGATACGACAGGCGGTGCAGTAACTTCAGGAGAAGACAGCAGATTAGGTGCCCTAAGAGAAGTAGAAGAAGAGATTGGCATCAGCCTAGAACTAGATGAACTAGAGTACGTTACACGTATTCAAAGGGAACAAAGCTTTGTAGATATTTGGTTTTTAAAGAAAGACTTTGAGGCAGATGCGTGTGTTCTTCAAGCGGAAGAAGTAGAAGCTGTTAAGTGGGTACCAGCCAAAGAAATGATAGATCATATTATGAATGCTCCTTGGAGACAAGCTGAATATAGAGAAAAAGTAGTAGGGGCGATTAGAGAAAGGATGGCACATAAATAGGGGTTTATTTCTATTGAAATAATGGTATAATATAAGTAATAAAAAAGAAGAATGCTGGTAACATTCTTCTTAGTACAATTTAAGTTGTTTAGGCAACTGGTATCACTGTTTAGTTTAGATGAAAAATAGTAGCACATCATTGCAGAAGAGGGCTACTATTTTTTTGTGATTTTTTCAATAAGCAACACTATAAATGTTAAAAGTGTTAATAGAAAAGAACCCGCATTAAATAGTAACATTAAATCATCGTTACTCATATGTATCACCTCCTCTCCCTAAGAGGTAGAAGTGATACCAGTAGCCCGCTCAAACTATGAAATTGTAGTCTAGATTATAACATAAGACGAAACTAGTTACCATAAAAATGGTAATATTAGTAACAGAAATAAATAAGTAAAAAGATGATGTCTAAATAATAGGCGTCATCTTTTTTTGCTTAAAATGATAGAAAAGTGTATTGGCTTTTAGAGATAGGTACAACATAAGCCTAAGAAAGTGTGATATTTATTACGGAAAGAAATGAAAAGATAGAGTAAAATGGAGATAGTATATTTTTTAACAATCATTAACGTATTAGAGTCCTTGATATATAAAGGAGGTAAACAAGGTGAAACAGATTCGTACAGAAGATGCAGTAGGTCATGTGCTTTGTCATGATATTACGCAAATTATTAAAGATGTCACAAAAGGTGTAGCTTTTAAGAAAGGCCATGTAGTTAAGGCGGAGGATATTCCTGTTTTACTCTCCATTGGTAAGGAACATTTATATATTTGGGAAAAAGATGAGGATATGCTTCACGAAAATGAGGCTGCTGAGATTTTATATGGCATTTGTCACAATGAACATATTAAGCCATCCGAGGTGAGGGAAGGAAAGATAGAGGCCATTGCCACATGTGATGGGCTTTTTAAGGTAGATACTGAAAGGCTTATAGAGATTAATAGCATTGATCAAGTCATGATTGCGACGCGTCATACCAACTTAGCTGTAAAAGCAGGAGAAAAACTGGCAGGTACAAGAGTTATTCCACTTTTAATAGAAAAAGAAGTGATGGAAGAAGTAAAAAGAGTAGCAGGGTATAAGCCACTTCTTCAAATTCTACCTTTTCAGCATAAAAAGGTAGGCATTGTTACAACAGGTAGTGAAGTGTATAAAGGGCGTATCCAAGATGCCTTTGGCCCAGTTATTCGTAAAAAGTTAGAGCCATTTGGCGCAGAGGTTTTAGGGCAACGTATTGTAGATGACAAAATCGAAAGGATTACAGAGGCTATAGAGGACTTCTTAGCACAAGGTGCGGATATGATTATTTGCACAGGCGGTATGAGCGTAGACCCTGATGATGTAACGCCAAGTGCTATTAAGGCGGTAGGGGCTGAAATTATTTCTTATGGTGCGCCAGTGTTGCCAGGCGCTATGTTTTTACTTGGTTATTACGGAGAGGACATTCCTGTTATGGGGCTTCCGGGCTGTGTTATGTATGCAGGGGCTACAGTATTTGACCTAGTCTTGCCACGTATTATGGCAGGCGAGAAGCTTAATAAGAAAGACTTAGTGAAATTAGGACACGGCGGACTATGTACAGGATGTAAACCTTGTGTCTATCCGCACTGCTCCTTTGGTAAAGGAGAGTAGGTATGGTAGGAATGAGTTTAGAAGAGGCCATTACCCTCTTAAGATCAGCAAGTAGGGTGCATTTGGAAGCAGAGGTGCTGCCTTTAAATCAGGCTAATGGACGTATTTTAGCCAGGGACTATAAGGCACCTATCTCCAATCCACCTTTTGACCGTTCCCCTTTAGATGGTTATGCCTTTAAGGCAGCTGATAGTGAGGGAGCATCTAGCGATACACCTATTACTTTAAAAGTAGTAGGTGAAGTCTGCGCAGGAGATTACTTTCCAGAAGAAGTAGGAGATAAAGAAGCTGTTCGTATTATGACAGGTGCACCTATTCCAAAAGGGTGCGACTGTGTCTTAAGACAGGAAGATACAGATGAAGGTGAAAAGGAAGTAAAGCTTTATAAAGCCCTTAAACCTTATGCCAATTACTGCTATCAAGGAGAAGATATTCAGGAAGGCACAACGCTTTTACAGGAAGGCGAGAAGCTCTCATCTATTACTTTAGGTATTCTAGCCAGTATGGGTATAGAGCAGGTAGAAGTAAGAAGAAAGCTTAAAATGGGACTTTTATGTACAGGAGATGAGCTGACACCTTTAGGGCAACCTTTAAAACCAGGTAAGATTTATAATGCTAATGAAGTCATGCTAGAGGCAAAGGCTACAGCATTAGGTATAGAGGTACACGTCTTTAGAATGAGCGAAGATACAGCGGAGCAAGTAGCCCATGTATTAGAAAAGCATTGGAATGAAGTAGACCTTATGGTCACTACAGGTGGTGTATCTGTAGGGAAGAAGGACATTATGCATGAAGTGATTAAACTACTAGAGGCTAAAAGACTATTTTGGCGTATAGCTATGCAGCCAGGGACACCCGTACTAGCGGCCTTGTATAGAGATAAACTACTTGTAGGGCTATCAGGCAATCCCTTTGCTGCACTGGCAAACTTTGAGCTTCTCATTAGACCACTTTTAGCCCATCTTTCTGGGGATAAGAGCATTCAGCCTCTTTATACGGAAGGGCAGATGGCAAGTGTCTTTCTAAAGCATAGTCCAAAGAGACGTTTTATACGTGCTTCTTTTGAAAATGGAAAAGTAACACTTAATCATAACAATCATGCTTCAGGTTCTCTTTATACCATGAGCCTATGCAATGCACTTATTGACATTCCAGCAGGTACGAAGGGACTGGAAGTAGGCGATAAGGTTCAAGTTGTTTTAATATAAAACAAAAAATAGAAGTTCGTAATAAAAGTAAGCGATTAGGCCTAGATAAAAGAAAAGGTGATAAACATGGAAGACAGATTAACACATTTTGATGCATCAGGAAATGCCGTTATGGTGGATGTTTCCGAAAAGGCAGTGACAACACGTATTGCCGAGGCAAGAGGCAGTATTCAGGTGAATCAAGCTGTATATGATGCTATTTCAAATGGAACAGCTAAAAAAGGCGATGTATTAGGTGTAGCAAGAATAGCAGGCATTATGGGAGCGAAGAAAACATCAGACCTTATCCCAATGTGCCATCCTCTTATGATTTCTAAATGCACGGTAGACTTTACCATGCATCCAGAGACTTTAAGTATTGAAGCATGCTGCATTGTTAAAGTAAGTGGACAGACAGGCGTGGAAATGGAAGCCTTAACAGGTGTAAACTTAGCACTTCTTACGATTTATGATATGTGCAAAGCTATGGATAAAGGGATGAAGATTACAAATGTTCGTCTTATAGAAAAGCAAGGTGGTAAAAGTGGACACTATAAAAGAGAAGAAGCCTAAAGTTTTTGCTGTAAGTGGTATTAAAAACTCAGGTAAAACCACTTTAGTGGAGCAGCTTGTAACAAGATTAACTCAGTTAGGATACAAAGTAGGTGTCATCAAGCATGATGGGCATGAGTTTGTGGCTGACCATGAAGGAACGGATAGCTACAGACATAAAGCGGCAGGAGCTAAGAATGTTATTGTCTATTCTAAGACCAAGATGATGATGGTACAGGAGCATGAAGAGCCTTCTATTGAAAAGATGATAGCCTATCAGAAAGATATGGATATTGTTATTTTAGAAGGGATGAAATATTCTACTTTTCCTAAAATAGAGGTAGTAAGAAGCGCTAGGTCCAAGGAAAGCGTATGTGACCCTGAAACTTTGTTAGCCATTGTAACAGATGTTCCATTAGAAACCAGCGTACCTCTTATAGGTTTAAATGACATAGAGGGCGTTTTAGAGATTATCAAGGAGAAAATATTATCTCCTCTTAACTAAAAAATCTAGAAAGATTGGAGGAGAAGCTGATGGAAGATGGAAAACATAGATCTATAGATTACTTAAGAATTTCTGTTACAGACAGATGTAATCTAAAATGTGTCTATTGTATGCCTGAGGGCGACATCTCATGCTTAGAAAAGGAAGAAGTACTAAGCTTTGAGGAGATTATAAAAGTATGCAAAAGTGCAGCCAAACTGGGTATTAAAAAGATTAAGTTAACAGGTGGTGAGCCTTTAGTAAGACCTGACTTTGTAAGTTTAGTGAGACAGATTAAAGCTGTAGAAGGTATTGAAGAAATTACACTTACGACGAATGGGCTCCTCTTAGAAAAGCAGTTAGAGGATTTAATAGAAGCTGGTATTAGTCAGATTAATATTAGCTTAGATACTTTAGACCCAAAGCGTTTTAAGGAAATTACAAAAGTAGATGGTTTAGATAAAGTATTAGCAGCTCTTCATAAGGTAGCACATAGTGACCTAAAAAGGGTAAAAGTTAATGCTTTAGTCGCTAAACATCTAAATGAAGAAGCTATTTGCGCTCTTGCTCAATTAGCTCAGCATGATGCTATTCATGTACGCTTTATTGAGCTTATGCCTATTGGACTTGGTAAACAGTTTGAGCGTATAGGTAAAGAAGAGATTATAGCTATACTTGAAGAGAAGTTTGGTATACTTAAGCCTTATAAAGGCAAACTAGGCAATGGCCCTGCTCAGTATTGGGAGATAGAGGGCTTTAAAGGTAAGATTGGCTTTATTAGTGCAGTGAGTGAGTGCTTCTGCGATGCATGTAACCGCATCCGCTTAACAGCAGATGGCTTCTTAAAGCTCTGCTTACACTCTAAAGCAGGACTTGATGTGAAACATTTATTAAGAAGTGGTATTAGCGGGGAAGAACTTACCAGACTTATAGGAGAAGCCATTCATTACAAACCAGAAAAACATCATTTTGGTGATGCACCTAGGGAAGAAGACGAAGATAAAATCATGGCACAAATAGGAGGTTGACATGGGAGAAGTGATGGCACTATGTATTAGTGAAAAACGAGGTACACAAAAGATTAATATTGAAGAAGGTAACTTTATAGAGGACTTCGGCATTGAAAAGGATGCCCATGCAGGGAAATGGCACCGTCAAGTCAGCCTCATTAGTCATGAGCAAATTGAAGCTTTTAAAGAAAGAGGTGCCAAGGTAGGACCAGGTGCTTTTGGTGAGAACCTTATTGTAAAAGGGTTTGACTTTAAGCATTTACCAGTAGGAACACGTTTTCAGTGCAATGATGTGATTTTAGAAATGACACAAATAGGTAAACAGTGTCACCATCATTGCCAAATCTATTATCAAGTAGGAGACTGCATTATGCCAAGAGAAGGTGTATTTGCACGCGTTATTCATGGGGGCACTATTAAAGTAGGTGACGAAATGAGGATGATCGAAAATGATTAAAGTAGGCATTATTACCGCCAGTGATAAAGGTTCTAAAGGTGAAAGAGAAGATAGAAGCGGCGAAGTCATTAAGGAAATGGTAACTGCTAAGGGTTGGCAAGTCATAGACTATGTGATTTTGCCAGATGAAAGAGAACAGCTTAGTCAAAAGATGAAGACTTGGTGTGATACAGGGCATGTCGATTTAATCTTAACAACAGGTGGGACAGGCTTTTCAAAAAGAGACCGTACACCTGAAGCGACCCTTGATATTATAGAAAAGCAAGTACCTGGTATACCAGAGGCTATGCGTTACTATAGTCTTCAAATTACACCAAGAGCCATGTTAAGCCGCAGTGTAGCAGGCATTCGTCGGGATACTCTTATTGTGAACTTACCAGGTAGCCCAAAGGCAGTACGTGAAAATCTAGAGAGTATACTAGATAGCCTGGAACATGGAATTGGAATCTTAAAAGGGAGTGCATCAGAGTGTGCCATGCCAGAGCATAGCACTAATAGAGTATAATAAGTATAGGAAGTAAGTAGGAGGTGCGGCTTGAAGAAAATATTACACGTCTTAGTAATAAGCCTTCTTGTATTCATTGTAAGTGGTTGTAGTCAAAAGGCGCTTTCAAGGGAACTGACTATTTCGGCAGCGGCCAGTTTAACAGATTGTATGGCAGATATACAAGAGGCTTTTAAAGGGCAGTATCCAGATATAGGTTTGAAGTTTAACTTTGGTAGTTCAGGGGCCCTTGGGCAGCAGATTGAGCAAGGTGCGCCTGTAGATGTTTTTTTCTCAGCAGGGATCGCGCAAGTTCAGGCATTAATAGAATCAGGGCTTGTAGAAGAGGAGAATACGAAAGAGGTCTTACGTAATAAGCTTGTACTCATTACAGGAAAAGATAATGGTAAATCTTTAAGCTTTAAAACTTTAGGTGAAACAGACTTAGAGAAGCTTGCAGTGGGTGACTTTGGAAGTGTACCAGTAGGACAGTATACAGAAGAAGTTTTTAAAGCCTTAGGGCTTATAGATCAGTTAAAGGATAACTTGGTTTACGCTAAAGATGTAAGGGAAGTACTCTTTTGGGTAGAGACAGGTAACGCAGAGGCGGGTATTGTCTATGAGACGGATGCAAAGGTGAGTCAGAAGGTAACAATCTGTGACAGCGCAGATGAAAGTTGGCATGATCCTATTATTTATCCTGTAGCACTTATAAAAGGCAGCCCTCGCTTAGAAGAAGCTAAGCTTTTTACAGCCTTTCTAACTTCTAAGGAAGCACAAGATATCTTTCGAGCATATGGTTTTACACCTCAAGAATAAGGAGGAGCAAAGATGCCTATGGATTTAAGTCCGCTTATTTTATCCTTAAAAATAGCTTTAACAGCTCTAAGTATTGTGTTCCTATTAGGTGTTGGAATGGCGAGATTATCTATGAACTTACAAGGACGTATAAAGTGGTTTTTAGATGTATTATTTACCTTGCCTTTAGTCCTTCCCCCTACTGTTATAGGTTTTATATTATTAGTCCTCTTTGGTAAAAAGGGGCTTAACTTAAATATTATTTTTACCCCTACAGCCGCTGTTTTAGCGGCTGTTGTTGTAGCTTTTCCACTTATGTACCGTGGGGCAAAGGGGGCTTTTGAACAGGTAGATGAAGAAGTAATTTGGGCAGCTAGGACTCTTGGACTATCAGAGCTTCAAATTTTTATGCGTATTCTTATTCCCGAGGCCTTACCAGGTATTTTAGCAGGGCTTATTTTAGCTTTTGCAAGGGCACTAGGAGAGTTTGGGGCTACGCTTATGATTGCAGGGAATATTCCAGGTGTAACCCAAACCATGCCCCTAGCTATTTACTTTGCTACAGCAAATGGTAAGGTGGAGCTTGCAGCTTTTTGGACGGCTATTATCACCCTTATCTCTTGTATCATGTTAGGATTAATGAATTACTTTAATAGAAGGAGCTAAGAGCATGAGTCTAAAAATCCATGTTGAAAAGGTATTAGAGGGATTTAATCTCAAAATAGATTTAGAGACAGAAGATGTGGTCACAGGACTTTTAGGATATTCTGGATCGGGTAAATCAATTACACTTAAAATGATTGCAGGGATCATCCTACCAGATAGGGGAATGATTACCCTTAATAATAGAGTGCTCTTTGATTCAAAGCGTGGGATTAATCTTAAACCACAAGAGCGGAATGTAGGACTTATGTTTCAAAGCTATGCCCTTTTTAATCACATGAGTGTTTATGATAACATTGCCATTGGTATGAAAGGGACTAAGGAAGAAAAAGAGAAGCGTATTAGGGATTATCTAAAGTTCCTAGAACTTGAAGGACTTGAATGTAAAAAGCCCAAGGCCCTTTCAGGTGGACAAAAGCAAAGAGTAGCACTGGCTAGAATCCTTGCTCAAGAGCCAGACCTTTTAATGCTAGATGAACCTTTTTCTGCGCTAGATAGCCACTTGCGTCAGACACTGGAGGAACCTTTCCAAAAAGCTTTAGAAGCTTTTAAAGGGAGTGTGTTGTATGTATCTCATAATAAAGAGGAAGTTTATCAATACTGCCAAGAGGTAGCTATTATTTCACAGGGAAGGGTTATAGAAAGAAATAGAACAGAAGCAATCTTTAAAAGACCTACCACCTTAACTGGGGCAAGACTCACAGGACGCTGTAACGTGGCACCTTTAACACAAATAGATGCACAGACAGTAGGGGTGGAAGCTTGGGGGCTTAAATTAGAAGGCGTAACGATTTCAGATGATATAGGGTATGTAGGTATTAGAGAAAGTGATCTAGTCATCACGCCTTATTCAGGTAGCCAAAATCATGCTAGTGCACAGGTAGGGAAGGTTATGGCTCTGCCTGACAAGGTTAGGATAGAATTATACTTAGAAGATGGCTCAAAACTTCTATACAGTTGTAGCAGACGAGAATATGAAGGCATAGAAGAAATACTTGGTGAGCAGAAGGTAGGTATTGTGATAGATACTTCAAAATTATTATTTTTACGAGATTAGTTTAACCTTCCTAGTACAAAAAGAAATGCTTACTACTTCTCTAATAGTGCTTCGTACTCCTTAGGTGTATTAATATTGCGAAGGAGTTTTTCACTAAAAGTCGTCTCATTTAATGGAATGATTTTAGCGCCTGCACGTTTAAGGAGAGCACCAAGGCGGTAGTTTTCCTTTTCAATCTGCTCTTTAATAAGAGGGAGCATGGTTTTAGAATAAATGCCACCAAGTGGGTAGAAGCGCCCGCTAGAGTCTGATACAACAATGCAGGAGGTATCAGGTTCAAGCTGACTATAAAGGTAGTTAACAAACTCAGCCTCCATAAAAGGCATGTCGCAGGCGATGATAAACACATAGTCAGACGGCACCTTAAGGAGCGTAGAGTAGATACCCCCAATAGGGCCAATCTCTTTATAGCAGTCTTCTATAAGAGGGTAAGGCAGATGGCTATAAAGGGATTTATCATTAACAGAAAGATAGATAGGCCCGCAGGACTTAAGACTTGTAATAATCTGATCGAGAAAGCTTTTCTCGTGAAGCTTTAAAAAGGCTTTATGCTGGCCATTCATACGTTTATTTTGACCACCCATTAAAATAAGAGTAGCTAGATTTGGTATCATAGAAGTATCCTTTCTTTCATATAGAATAAAGACTGTTAGAGTTAGTATTACTTTAACAGTCTTTTTATATTTCATTATTTAAGTGTTATGTATTAAGCAGATTCGTTTGTTTTAAAGCTTTTAACAAGCATCATAAAGAAGTTAAATACTACAAAGGCAACGATTGCTGTAGTCACATAAAGTTGTAAACCAGCAATTTGTTTAACCGCATTGCCAAAGGCTTCATGGCCTGCATTAATAAGGAAAGCAGACATTTTATTAGAAGCAACAATACCGATAGCCATTGGGAATGTAAGGCCTGCAAAGCCTGGATGGAAAGTGAAGGAGAAAAATTTTGGTAAGTTCATCACCACATAAAGAAGTGAAACAAAGACAATAGTATATAAACCGTAAACAATCCATACATTTGGCTCGGTAATGAAGTTTAGGTAACTTACAAGGCAAAGGCTCGTTGGTGCTAAAATAATAGCTTTTGTCATAAAGAGTGGACCTGTTGTAATAGGGTATTTAATCAGCCTTACAACCATTAAAGGAAGTAAAATAGCTAAAGCAACAAGACCATAGTAAACGATAAATTTACCAATAGTAGGTTCATTCATAGGAACACCTACTACAGTAGAAACCATAATACCATTAAAAGTCACAAACCAACTTGGTACAAAAGTATCTTTATTAAAGCCTTTAATAATATTTCTATAAATAAACACGATTAAGTGGAGAGCATGAAGCACAAGTCCTAAAGCCCAAATGGCTTTACCTATAACAGGACTAAAGTCAAATACATAACTTCCTAAAATCATAGTAATCATGGTAAACCCAGCGTATAAGCTAGCAGGTACAGTATTAGAGTATTCTGCTTTAACTGTTTTAAAGTGGCAGATCATTTTACCTACATAGCATAGCATAACAATGGCGCAGGCCCACATGGTTAAATGGCGAATCCAGGTGAAACCAAGTGGCGCCCACATATTTGAAAGTGTAGCTGTACCAACAAGTGTTGGTAAAATAGGAACAGGTAAGTTAGCAAGTTTAGCTTTAAGCGATTTTTGAGGCATAACAGTCTCCTTAATAAATAGATTTTATTCCCGTTTTAGTGCTCTTTATAGGTGAACTCAAAGTTCTCAGTCATATTGAAGAAGTCTGAGTAGTCAATTTTAAAGAGTGGCTTTTTCACTTTAGAAACATCAATATTGTTTCGAATAAGCTGTGTTAAAACACCTGAATAGGCTAGGTCACCTTGGAGGATGGCACCATAGATTTTGCCGTCTTTATGAACAATTTTCTTATAGTTGCCTTTGTCATCTTCTTCTATTTCAATGTTATAGTCTTCAGGGTTTTCTGGCTGTGCTAGGCCAAGTGACATAGTAGGGATATTTAAGAAGTTCATAGTAGACTTACTTGCGAAGAAGTCTGTCATTTCTTTAGTTTGCCCTGCCATATTGCTTGCAGCAACAATCCCTTCTTTAACAGCTACAGGCCAAATTGGATTACGTCCAGTAACATCACCTGCACCATAAACATCTGGGTGAGAAGTTTGGCCAAGTGGGTCAATCACAAGACCAAAACGGTCTACTTCAATACCACTACCTTCTAAGAAGCCTACATTAGCACGTACTCCAGAAGCTACAATGAGAAGGTCACAAGGGATGACTTCATCACTGTTTAGTTTGATAGCAGTAATGGCGTTGTTTTCATCTAAGATAAGTTCTTTCGCACCTACGCTATAAAGCTGCTTAACACCTTTTTGGGCAAAAGCCTTTTCATAGCTACTGGCAGCTTTGTGGTCAAGCTGAATAGAAAGCATACGGTCACGCATTTCAACGATTGTAATCGATTTGCCTAAGTGGAGGAGGCCACTTGCAGCATCAATCCCGACAAGACCAGCACCCATAATCACTACATTGTTTGCTGTTTTAGCTCGCTGCATAATAGCTTCACATTCATCAAGGTCATGGAACCCAATAGCATTATTAGCCTCTTTAAGACCTGGGATAGGTGGGAAGAAAACATGGGAGCCTGTAGCAATAAGAAGTTTATCAAAAGTTACTTCTTTGCCAGTAGAAGTTGTAACGATTTTACGATCAGTATCCACCTTTACAGCAGCCTCACCTTTTAGCCAGTGAATACGGTTTGCTTCTATAAAATCAGCTGGCACAAATTGAAGTTTATTAAGGTCACGAATCCCTTCAATATAGTGATGTAAAATACATCTTGAGTAAATATGCTCATCTGTTGAGATTAAAGTAATCTCAGCAGATGCATCAAGTTCACGTAGTCTTCTTGCACCGCTTATACCAGCAGCAGAAGCACCAAGTACAACATATTTCATTTTTTTATACCTCCCCTAAAGTAATAGCTTGCATTGGACACTTATCAACGCACATAGGCCCATCACCTCGGTGAGCGCACATATTACATTTCATAATTTCTTGGTGTTTAAGGGAGTCACTTTTAAGTACCCCATATGGACAAGCCATAATACACATATAGCAGCTTGCACATTGCTCTTTATCATATTCTACAAGACCAGTTTCAGGATTTTTATGCATAGCACCTGTCATACATGTAAAGACGCATTCAGGCTCTTCACAGTGACGACAGAAAATCGGTGCATATTTATTTTCACTATCGATGACAATACGGTTTCTAGGGTCTAAGCTGTCATTGCTAACCATACAAGCTGTTACACAAGTGAGGCAGCCGACGCATTTAGAACGATCGATTTTTATTCTTTTCATCTTAACATTCTCCTACAATTTTATAGATGTTAATGGGTGTGGTTTTATAGGATGGTTCTTTTGAGAACGGGTCATAAAGAGATGGTGTTAAGTTATTGGTTTCAATGTAATGCATTGGTGCATAAAGTTGGTTAACAGTTACATTTTCAGTAATTCTTGCAGCAAATCTAGAAGTACGGCCATTAATAGAAGCTACTTCAAAGATTTCATTTTCCTTAATACCTTTCTCTTTTGCAAGTTCAGGGTGAATGTAAATATAAGCCTGTGCTGCATAAGCATCTTCAGCTACGCCAATTTCTCTAGAACGTACTTGTGTATGCCACTGACCTACTGTGTCGCGACCTGTATTTAAGATATATGGGAACTGGGCTGTTGTAGGAAGTGGGTTGTCCATAATCTTATCAAACATGAATTTAGCTTTTTTAGAAGGTGTGTAGTAGTTACCATCTTCAAAGAGACGACGTTCATCTTCTTCTAAAGTTTCACCTTCTCTAAATGGCCACTGAATACCAGCGCTGCCTTCAAGTGCCTTATAAGTTACACCTGTAATATCGCAAGGCATACCTTTTGAACATTTTTTCATAAGCTCAAAAATAGCTTCTGGTGTTTGCCAAAGGTAAAGTAAACTGCCCATTCCAAGTGCCTGACCTACACCAAGGAATACCTCAAGATCTGTTTTTTCATGTTCAGCTTTAGAAAGGACAGGACGCATTGCAGAAAGACGTCTTTCTGTATTGATATAAGTTCCTGTTTTCTTAAGACCTGATACAACAGGGAAGAATACGCCTGCATCTTGAGAAGTATGTGTGTCGTCATAAATATCTTGGACGATGAAGAGCTCAAGTTTTTCAAGGGCTTCTTGGAAAGTCGTATTGTTAGTCCAAGAATGGCGTGGATTTGTTGAAACAATCCATAAGGCTTTGATTTCGCCGCTGTTAATTTTCTCAATAATCGCATTGTAAGGGAGAGTTGGTTTATTAATAAGCTGTTCATCTGTAATTTGAAGTGCTTCGCATACAGCCTTGCGTCTTACCAGGTTGTCATAGTCGCCACCACCGTAAAGGCCTGCTGTATTACTAAATACACGAGAGCCCATGGCATTACATTGTCCCGTAATAGAGTTAGCCCCTGTTCCTGGGCGGCCTATATTACCTGTCATAAGGGCAAGGTTAATGATCGATTGAGCTGTTCTTACTGCTTCGTAGCCTTGGTTAACACCCATTGTCCACCAGAAGGATACACGCTCACCTGTATGAATAAGCTTGGCCATTTCATAGAGTGATTCTATAGATAAGCCAGTCTCTTTAGCAACCACATCAGGTGTATACTCCGCGACAAGGTCTTTAAAGCCTTGGAAGTTTTCTGTATGAGCCTCAATATAGTTATGGTCTAGGTAATCTTTTTCGATCAGAATGTGAGCTAGTCCATAGAAGAGGTAAATATCGGTTTTACCATTTAAAGCATAGTGGTAATCTGACCTTTGTGCTGTTTCCGAACGTCTTGGGTCAATAACGATTACTTTTTTATTTGGATTATTACGGATACGGCTCCAAATAATTGGATGTGTAACAATTGGGTTAGCTCCAATTAAGAAAATGGTATCTGAAAGTTCAAAGTCATTTAAAGTATAAGGTGGTGCATCAAAACCAAAGCTTTGTTTATGGGCTACTACAGAAGTTGCCATACATAGTCTTGTATTCCCATCTACATGGCCTCTTAGGAAGTTACGCATAACATGAGAAAAGAGTGCCATTTCCTCTAAAGGAAGTTGGCCTGTACTAATAGCAGCAATGCTGTCACCACCATAAGTTTCTTTGATTTCAAAAAGCTTTTTAGCAACATAATCATAAGCTTCTTCCCATGTTGTTTCTTGCATTTCACCTTTTACGTTACGGATTTTTGGAAGAGGTGAAGGTTTGAATTTAGTGTTTTGTTTATCAAGTGAAATGCCTTTAATACAAGAAAACCCCTTGTTTACAGGGTAGTGTGGTGTAGGTATCACTTTTACGATCTGTTCATTCTCTACATAGAAGTCAAGATTACAAGCTAAAGAACATACATTGCATGTAGATTGTACTTTTTTCATGGAGAACCTCCCTTTTGATAATTAATTAACGATAGCTAGAGTATACTTGTTTATAAATAAAATCACCGTGACCAATCTCACGGTGATTTAAAAAATATAGAAAGAGCACTAGGGTCAGGGATAAATATATACTTGTGTTCGTAAATAATAAGCTCTTTTTCAATCAAAATTTTGAGTGCCCTCGACACTGTTTCACGATAAGAACCTAGAAGATCTGCAAGAGAAGTAATCGTGATAGGGAAGTTAATCATGGTGCCCTTTTCATGAGGCACGCCGTAGTCTTGAGCAAGCTTCCAAAGTTTAGCAGCAAGTTTCTTTTCGATCTTAATGATGGATGTAGAATTCTTAAGCTGGCGATATAAACGTCTAATGCGTTTACTAAGATGATTTGTAAAGTTTTGTACAAGTCTAAAATCCTGTTGAAAGAGACGGATAAGGTCTGTACGGTAAAATACAAGGACTTTACAATCTTCATGAATTTTGCAGCTAATAGAAGCAGGGATAGGATCAAAGAGTGTTTCGTTAAGTAGAGTATCTTTGCCTAGTATAAAAATAGTTTTTTGTTGGCCATTAGAATTGGTTTTATAAAGAGAGACAGTTCCTGATAATATAATGTAAAAACAGCAGAGTTCATCTTTTTCTCTAAAAAGGTGTTCACCACTTTTATAAGTTTCAACACGTCCTATATCCATAAGGGCAGCGTAAGTAGAAGACTGTAATCCCTGAAATAAGCTAAGCTTTTGTAAAGTTTCTTGAGTAATAGATGCCATAAATATCCTACCTTCTGTTTAGAATCTCGATATTTTAACATGATTTAAGGTATTTAATCTAGTCCAATTCTTATTATGTGACTACATCATAAAATTTAAGCATAAACGTGATAAACATCACATTTCTTTTTTTCAATCTCTAATATACTGGCAGAAGACATCGTGTTAACGAATTAACGAGAATGAAAAGAATGGAGTGTAAAGAATGGGATATAGAACAAGTACAGCACACTTAGATAGCATTTTAAGAGAGCTTTCAAAAGAATACAGCATCTATGCACCTAAGACCTTTGTAGGAGAAGGCACATATTCAGATACAGACCGTGTACGTTATGGGACTGTAGAATCATTAGGGGAGATCAATTTTGAAGTAAAATCAGAGTTCTCTTATAAAGAGATTTTAACACCTATTTCTGAGACACTCTTTTATTTTACTGAAGATGAAGTAAAGGTAGCAGATGGGCCTAAAAAAGGTGCTATTGTTTTTGTGCGTAGCTGTGACCTTCATGCTGTAAAACGTATGGATGATATCTATCTTAAAAATGGATTTGAAGACTTTTACTATAAAAGAATAAGAGAAAAAACAAAGTTCATCTTAATGGGATGCTCACAGTCTTTTGACAGCTGTTTCTGCGTAGACATGGGAACGAATAAGTCGGATCACTATGATGCTTATATTAAAGTAGATGGGGATAGTGCACTTATAGATGGTGAATTTGAAGCCCTTATTACGCGCCTTGAAGAAGTAGAGGAAGTAACTGTAAAACCTGACTTTGTAACAGAGAATAAAACACGCGTAAACATTCCGGAGAATCTTTCTTTAGACATTATGGATAGTACCATGTGGAATGAATACAATGAACGCTGTATTGCTTGTGGAAGATGTAACTTTGTATGTCCAACTTGTACATGCTTTACCATGCAGGATGTATTTTATGAAGGATCTGACCGTAAACAGGCAGGGGAGCGCCGCAGAGTATGGGCTTCTTGCCAAGTGAACGGCTATACAGATATGGCAGGTGGTCATAGCTTTAGAGGTGATAAAGGTCAGCGTATGCGCTTTAAAGTTCTTCACAAAGTATACGATTACAAAAAACGTTTTGGCTACAACATGTGTGTAGGCTGTGGACGTTGTGATGATATTTGTCCAGAATACATTTCATTTTCTGCTTGTATCAACAAATTATCAGATGGCATGAAGGAGATTGAGGGCTAATGAAAAACGAATATATTCCTTTCTTATCAGAAATTAAAGAAGTTATCCAGCATACAGCTATTGAATATACATTCCGTATGGCATTTGAAGGTGATGTAAAGCCTGGCCAATTTTTTGAAGTTTCTCTTCCTAAGTATGGGGAAGCACCTATCTCTGTAAGTGGTATCGGAGAAGGTACTATTGACCTTACTATTCGTAAAGTCGGGAAAGTAACAGGAGAAATCTTTGAAAAGTATGTTGGGGATAAACTGTTCTTAAGAGGGCCTTATGGAAATGGCTTTGAGCTAGACAACTACAGAGGGCATGAAGTAGTGGTTGTGGCAGGTGGAACAGGTCTTTCACCAGTAAGAGGCATTATAGAGCATTTTGCAAAGCACAAAGAAGAATGTAAAGGACTTACACTTATTACAGGGTTTAAAACGCCAGATGATGTACTCTTTAAAGATGACCTTAAAGCTTGGGCAGAAGCTGCAAAGATTACAGTGACAGTAGACCAGGCACCAGAAGGTTATGAGGGCCCTACAGGTCTTGTAACAAAATATATCCCAGACCTTGAGATTAAGGATATGGAAAATGTACAGGTTGTCGTTGTAGGTCCACCTATTATGATGAAGTTCACAGTAGCTGAATGCTTAAAACGTGGCATTAAAGAAGAGAATATCTGGATTTCTCAGGAACGTAAAATGTGCTGCGGTATTGGTAAATGTGGTCACTGTAAAATTGGCGATACTTACATCTGCTTAGAAGGACCAGTATTTAACTATACACAAGGGAAACTATTAAGAGACTAGGAGGGGTTAAGTGATGGATATCAATACAAAGAAACTGAAAAAGAACGCTTTTAGGGTAACTAAAGTAAGAGGGATCACTGCTTCTCGTGTACGTGTTCCAGGTGGTCTTATTAATGCCGAGTACCTTGGTAAAATCCAAGAGATTGCAGAAAAATACGGTAATGGTCAAGTGCATATTACCATTAGACAGGGTTTTGAGATTCTAGGTATTAAGTTTGAAGATATGGATAAAGTTAATGAAATGCTTCAGCCTATTATTGAAGGTCTTGGTATTAATCAAGAAGTACCAGGTAAAGGGTATACTTCAGCAGGTACACGTAACGTATCAGCATGTATTGGGAATAAAGTGTGTCCATTTGCAAATTATAATACAACAGACTTTGCTAAAAAAATTGAGAAGGCTATTTTCCCAAATGACCTTCACTTTAAAATTGCTTTAACAGGCTGCCAAAATGACTGTATTAAAGCCAGAATGCAAGACTTTGGTATTATTGGTATGACAATGCCTCAGTATGATGCTACAAGATGTGTATCTTGTGGAGCATGTGTAAAAGGGTGCAAAGGCCGTTCTGTAGGCTGCTTATCAGCTAAAAATTACCGTGTAGAACGCCAAGCAGATAAATGCGTAGGCTGTGGTGTATGTATTAATGCCTGCCCAACAGGTGCTTGGACAAGAAGCCAGAAGAAATACTACAGACTTGCCATTATGGGAAGAACAGGTAAGACTAATCCAAGACTTGCTGAAGACTTCATTGTATGGGCAGATGAAGAAAGCATTATTAAAATCATCTTAAATACTTATAAATACGTAACAGAGTATATTGATAGAAATGCACCAGGTGGCAAAGAGCATATCGGTTATATTGTAGACCGTACAGGCTTTATGGAATTCAAGAAATGGGCTTTAGAAGGCGTAGAACTTCCTGAAGAAGCTGTTGTGAAGAATAATGTATATTGGAGCGGGATTCAATATAAATAATAGGAAGTGTAAAAGGCCAGGTGGGATGCTCTTCCGGCTTCTATCTACAGAGCATCCCATCTAGCCTTTATGGGGACACAGACATATTGTTCTTTTATAGATTTTCTAGGGTGGTAATTAAATAGACAGTTACATCCCCTAAGCTAACAGCTTCAAGGGTTACGCGTAAAGGGGGAGTGGATGCAGGAGTGGTTGAAGGTGCCCAGTTAAAGTGAATTTCATAGTTTAAAGGATCTATTTTATTTATGGAAAAGCTTTCAATCTGTGAACTAGAAAGGCCTGTAACCCAATTGGTATTTTCAAAATCCATGCTATATCTTTCTTTTAAGCGCTCGTGAAGTAAGGCGTATTGTAGCATACCATTGCGATTTTTAACAGCATTTGCATAATAAGAAACACATTCATCTGCTGTAAAGGCTGGCGTAAATAATGTATTTTGAATGGAGTTTTTCGTTTCTTGAAGGCAAGTATTGAGCATTTTTTCAAAAGCTGTAGCGGGTATTTTTTCATCGCCTTGCGTGGATGCATCAAAAAAACCAGCATTTTTAGCTGAGTTAATAAAATCATTTGGGTAGATTAAAGTTGAATGCACTTTAGGCAGGTAAAAAGCAGATGTGAGTATGGCATAGGCCTCATTGTATGTCAGTGCTTCTTGAGGATGGAATGTGCCATCTGGAAAGCCTTTAACAATGCCCATGGCTTTGGCAAGAGAAATAGCGTTTTCAGGTTCCTTAATATCAGAAAAACCTGGTTCACTTACATTTTGATATAAGGTGCATAAAACGGGATAACCCTCAATTTTTAAAGTATAGTCAGGTACAAAATGTGTAGAGCCTGATGCATGAATGCAATAATAGTCATCGATAGTGAAAGTTTTTTCGTTGTTATAAGCACCATTATACAGTGCTTGAATGACTTTTAAGGTTGCATCAGAGCGTGTGATTCCCGTGGTAGAATCGGCTGCAAAAGAGGTAACGGCAAAAGATAAGAATAAAGTGGCTGTAAAAAGAGTCATGATAAGTTTTTTCATCATAAGGAATCTCCTAAATAAAATATAAATTATTTTTGACAAATAAAAAATTAACATAGCCTTAAATGCAAAAGTATTTATAAAGGCAATTTATAAAGAGTAACAGGAAAAAGTAGTAGCATCTCTATATAAAAGATGCTACTACTTTTTATTTATAGACTTGGTTTAAAACGGCGTTCTAGATCTGCTGGGATGCTTTCAGTCCAGATTGGCTTCATAGAGAAGGCAAAGTGGATCTCTTTTTCGTTAAAGGCATATTTTTCAGCCAGTCTAGGACCGCAGCTATTAGAGCCGATGCCTGTTTGGCGGTAGTCGATATGGACGATGGTTTCTTTGCGAGGTTTAAGAAGGTGTGCCATAGGTGTATCAGAAAGGTCATGCGCTGTATAGTGAAGTGCACTAAAGTTAAACTCTGAATCCCCTTTGAAGATAAGGCCAACACCTCTTTGATTTTGAATAAGTGCCCATTTGACATGTGTATGGTTACCACATTCTTGTGGTTTAATATAAGGTTCATAAAGGTCATTTACTGTTGTATGGAACAGTCCCATATGAGCACTTCTACATAAGTCTATATAGTTTTCATTTGGTCCCATGCCAAAGTAGGTAACTTGTTCATTACCTTGTGGCATATGAAGTTCTAATCCAAAGCGTGGAAGAACATCAAGGTTGTCGCGAACCTGGGCATCCATAGCCACTTCGATTTCACCATTTGCCCAAACGGTATAAGTTGTAACGCCTTCAAGAAGTGGGCGTACAGATGGGCCACCTAGAGCGTAGCGTACTTCAAGTTTTACAAAGTGAGGAGTTTTTTCACGAATGCCAGCTTGGTAGACATGAGCAGTACTGCAATGCATCATTTGCCCGCGCCATGTGTGGTAAATATTACGGTCGTTATCCGTAGGTGCACGCCAAACACTTACCTGTGGGCAAGCTGCTAAAAGCTCTACGCCATTTGAAGTTAGGCTTTCAAAGGAGCCAGTGAAGGTATTGAAACTATATTTAAAGTCTTCTCCTATAAGTGTAATATGCTGAGTGGTTTGTACGCATTCGAGTGTGCTTACTACAGGAATAGAAATTTTAGATGCTACTGCCAGTTCAAACTGAGCAAAAGCGACTTCATAACCACGACTAGCCCAAGGAGTAGATGTTTTTTGAACGAAGGAGAGATTTAGGTAGTAATCCCCATCCTTTGTGTGTGTATGTGTATAACCAAGGGTTATATCTTCTGTATTATGTGGATAAATGGCAAGATCCTGTACAATACCTGACTCTATTTCTATACCATCTTTAGTCACAGTCCATTCTAATGCGAGATGGCTAAGGTCTAAGAAGTCATAACGGTTTGTAAGTGTAAGGGTACCAGTAGATAAGTCTTTGGCTTCTACTTGTACAGGTTGGATAACGTGTTTATAGTCTTTAAGACCTGTATGTGGAACGCGGTCAGGGCTTACTAAACCATCTACGCAGAAATTGCCATCGTGAGGGAACTCCCCAAAGTACCCGCCATAGACGAAGAAGTCTTTGCCATTTTCATCAGTTTGACGTACAGAGTGGTCGCACCATTCCCATACACAGCCACCGATAAGACGAGGGTATTTATAGAATAAATCCCAGTAATCTTTTAAGTCTCCAGGACCTACACCCATAGCATGACTGTATTCACATTGGAAGAATGGTCTCATATCTTCTGTTTCTTGTCCTTGTTTTTCACACTCTTCAGGAGAGGCATACATATGGCTCACTACATCTACACAAGGATGTGGCTTGCCGTCTACTAAGCCGTTAGCAGCAGTTCCTTCATAGTGAATAAGACGGCTGTCATCGCGCCATTTTGCCCAAGTCGCCATAGCTACATGATTTTCACCCATAAAGGATTCATTTCCAAGTGACCACATGATGACACATGGATGATTTTTATCGCGTTCTACCATACGTATCATACGATCTACATAGGCATCTTTCCAAGCGGGGTCATTGGTTAAAATATTGCAGTCAGAAGCGGCATAAGTACCATGTGTTTCAAGGTCTGCTTCATCGACTACATAGAACCCATATTCATTACAAAGTCTTAAAAATTCAGGTGTATTAGGGTAGTGAGAAGTTCTGATTGTATTGACATTATGACGTTTCATAATCATAAGGTCTTCTACCATATGGTTTACTGGTGTGTAGTGCCCTAGGTCTGGGTGAGAGTCATGACGATTGACACCTTTAAGTTTTACAGGTGTACCATTAATTAAGAGTGCACCGTTAGAAGCGACTTCTAATTTCCTAAAGCCAATTTGGATTGGAATATATTCATCCTGATGGTGAAGGACTAAGGTATAAAGCACTGGTGTTTCAGCAGTCCATTTCCTAACATTTGGAACTTCAAAGGTAAAGTCCGTACAAGAAACAGTTTTGGTCATAAGAAGTTGACCTTTTGCATCAAATAAAGACGCTTCAAATTCAGATGGATCCTCTCCGGTAAAATCCACATTTACTTTTAGTATACCGTTTGTATAGGTTTCATCTAATGTAGGTCTTGCACAAATATCACGAATAGCATGAGGCGTTCTAGCAAGAAGGTAAACATCTCTAAAGATACCGGATAAACGGTAGAAGTCTTGGTCTTCAAGATAGCTACCATCACACCATTTGAGTACTTTAACAGCAAGTTTATTCGTACCTTTTACAAGGGCATGGCTTAAATCAAACTCTGCAGGAATGTGTGTCCCTTGGCTATAGCCTATATATGTACCATTTAACCAAATATAGAAGCAGGCATTTACCCCTTCAAAGTTAATGGATACTTCTTTATTAGCCCAGTTTTCAGGGAGTGTAAACTCTTTAATATAAAGGCCTGCAGGGTTTTCATTAGGAACATAAGGTGGATTAACAGGGAAAGGATAATTGACATTCGTATAATGTGGTTTATCATAGCCATGCATTTGCCAGTTAGAAGGAACAGGGATAGATGTCCAAGTAGAGCTATCAAAATCTAAAGTGTGGAAGTTATCTGGTGCATCACTATACTTATCATAGTAACTAAACTGCCAAGTTCCATTAAGGAGTTTGTAGTAAGGGGACATGCCTTTGTGATGCATAAGCGCAGTCTTGGTTGTTGCAAAAGGAATGTAATAAGCACGAGCGGGTTTACGATTTACTTGTACAATAGCTGGGTTTTGCCATTCTGGCTGAGTAGTAGATTGAGGGTACATAGTCGACTCCTTTTTATACAAAATAATAATTTGAGATATAAGAATATTAATCTATAATTGCATTATAGGTAGTGTTAAAATATAAGTAAATCTAAAGATATTGCAAAGGATATAAAAATATTGAACGGAGGAGTGGGTATGGAGAAGCAAGTGTTATTTCCCATGCTAACTAAAGATGTAGAGAGCCTTCCTTGCTTTGTAACAGGGATAGGTATGTATTATGAGGAGAATGGTGTAGAGAGGGAAAAGGGGTATTCTGACTATCAATGGACGTATTGTTTAGAGGGCGAGGGAATACTTAAAATTAATGGGGAGGTCTATACCATTAAACCAGGTATGGCTTTTTTCTTTAGAAAAGATATCCCTCATGTTTATGAGCCTACGATCAAAACTTGGAAAACAGCATGGATTACTTTTAATGGAATGCAGATAGAAAGTATTTTAGATTATATGGGGATAGGGAATGCATTGGTTCTAAATATTGAGTGGATGACAGAAATGAGACAAAGGATAAAAGAAATTTTTTATACCCTTAATGTGCCACTAGATAGACATGAGAGGAACATTATAGGTTCAGGGCAACTTTATAATTTCCTTATTTTTATGGATCAGAATAGAAAAGCTTGTCAAAATGAGAATCAAATTTATGAAAGACTGAGACCTGTTATCCGCTATATGGATACCTATTATGCTCAAGAGATTACGTTAGAAGATTTAGCAAATCAAATTGGGGTGACGAAATACTATTTATGCAGACTTTTTAAAGAGGCGTATGAGCATAAACCCATTGATTATCTCAATAAGATTAGAATTAAAAAAGCTAAAGAATATCTAGTTATGCAGGAGCAGGTGAAAATCAAAGAAATCGGAGAGGCTGTAGGTTTTAAGGATTCAAGCTACTTTTGCTCTAAGTTTAAAGAGTATGAAGGCTGCTCACCGCTAGAGTTTAAGCGTAAATACATTTAGAGAAAATAGAATAAGAATTTTATAAGATTTATAAGGAGTAACTCAAATGATCAAATATCGTATTTATGAAATGCAAGATGTACAGATTGAAGAAGTCATGAATATTTGGCTTACATCAACACTACAAGGGCATCCCTTTATCGCTAGGGATTATTGGGAAGCAAACTACAAGGTTGTAAAAGAGCAGTATTTACCTCTAGCTAAAACTTTTGTCTATGAAGAAGGTAAACAGATACAAGGGTTTATTAGTATTATAGAGGGGAGCTTTATTGGAGCACTATTTGTAGATACACGTTCACAAGGAAAGGGTGTAGGCAAAGCTTTAATAGACTACTGCAAAGCACAGTATGAAGTGTTAGAACTCGCTGTTTATGTAGAGAATCAAAGGGCTGTAGATTTTTATAAAAAACAAGGTTTTCATGTAATAGCGGAGCAGGAAAATGAAGATTCCAAAGCAAGGGAGTATGGGATGAGATGGGAGAAAGTATTGTCAGTTTAATAGTTTGTCTAATATGTGCCGTTACTTTTTTAGGTATAGGTCTATATGCTTTAAAAGCAAAAACACCTATACACTTTTGGTCAGGTACAGTTGTAAAAAGTGAAGAAATTACAGATATTAAAGCTTATAACAAAGCCAATGCAATCATGTGGCTCGTATATGGAAGCCTTTATATTGTAGCTGGCATATTAGGATTTTGGAGTATAACTTTAGCAAGTATTTTAATGGGGTTAAGTGCTTTACCTGGGCTGATTCTTTTAATACTTGTGTATAGAAGAATTGAGAAAAAGTATCGCATTAAAGGTTAGTTTAGGGTAAAGAGTATAGAAATGAGGAAGTTAATATGAAAAACATCTATTACTATGATACAGCCATAGGGAAGATTGGTGTTGCTGAAGAAGAGGGATGGATTACCAATGTCATCCTAGAGGCAGAGAACTTTCAGGAAGAATGTATACAAGAAGAGACGGAGCTTCTACAAAAAGCAGCAGAAGAGCTGAGAGAGTATGTAGAAGGGCGTAGAAAGATTTTTGATTTACCCTTAAGGCCACAAGGAACACCTTTTAGACAGCGCGTATGGGAAGCACTTTGTACCATTCCTTATGGTGAGACGAGAAGCTATAAGGACATTGCCCATGCTGTAGGTAATGAAAAAGCATGCAGAGCAGTAGGTGGCGCTAATAATAAAAATCCTATTCCTATTTTTATACCTTGCCATAGAGTGATTGGAGCAGATGGCAAGCTTGTAGGATATGGTGGTGGCCTTGAAATGAAAATCAAATTATTAGAATTAGAAAAGAGATAAACTGTAAAAGCGTTTATCTTTTTTTATGTGGTTCTGTATAATCAATAAAAATATATCGCTTTTCGATAAAAAAATATTGAAATTAGAATGTGACCGTTATATAATCACCTTGAGGTGATAAAATGGAAAAGAATTTATTAAGCAAATTTTTGTATGGGTTATGTTTAGCAGGATTAATTGTATTAACAGGTGTGATGATTGGGTTACCTTGGATTGTACCAGCGGTATTAAAGCGTACGACTTTCTATGGCGTGCAGCATTATAAATCTTTTATGATCTTGCTCTATGGGTCAGGTATACCAGCTTGGATGGTTTTATGGTACACAAAGGGATTAGCAAGAAATATTATGGTACGTGAACCTTTTTCGATAAGCAGTCAAAAGCATTTAAAAGGGATTAGTGTATGCGCAGCTATTATTTTCGTAGCGTATGTAGTGGCAGCCATTGTCATTGGACCAAGCCTCAGTATACTGATTATTGCTATAGGAGCCTTTATGGTTACACTTATTGGTGCGATTTTATATAAACTTGTACAGATTGCCATTGAAATTCAAGAAGAGAATGAACTTACAATATAGAAGAGGTGATTGAAATGGCTATTATCGTTAATTTAGATGTGATGTTAGCAAAGCGAAAAATGAGTATGAATGAACTGTCAGAACGTGTAGGGATTACCCTTGCTAACTTATCCATATTGAAGAATAACAAAGGCAAAGCAGTAAGATTTTCTACGCTTGATGCCATTTGTAAAGTATTAGACTGTCAACCAGGGGACTTACTTGAGTATAGACCTGATGAAGAGTAGATAGAAAGGGGAAAGGATTTATGGGATATAAAGATGAGAGAATGAGGATGGGGATTACCATTATCCTCACCTGTTTAATGGTAGAGCTTTTAGTATTTGGAGGATTTGGGATAGCTGTACCTATTGTAGTTGCAGCTTTTTATATAGGGGTTATCTTTCTGTATAAATCCAAAGGGCCAGTGAGCCTTATTTTTAAAGATAAACTTTTTATTCCTATAATCTTATTGGCACTAAGCTTTAGTATCTTTTCAAATGAACTATTGAAATTCTTCAACTGTGTGTTCTTAGCAGCTCTTATGGTATTACAACTTGGGGGACTTTTTGAACGTAATACTTATGAACGTTACTCTGTAAAATGGTTTTGGCATGCGGGTATGCTCGCTCTAACGATGCCTTTCCAAAACTGGGGGATAGGGCTTAAGTCTATAAAGCAAGATGAGGAACTTGTCAGTTCTAAGAAAATGCAGCTGGTAGGTAAAATTGGGATAGGATGTCTTATTGGGATACCTATTCTTCTTATAGCTGGGAATCTCTTAATTGGCGCAGATGCAGCCTTTGAAGGCATGATAGATTTAATCATACGAAATCTATACATAGATGTAGAGGTTGAAGATATTGTTGTACGTATCGTAAGTTTCACCATAATCTTCTTCCCACTAATGGGTTTCTTATATGGGCTGACACATGAGAAGAAAGAGGAAAGTAGGGGATGTGGATTAGACAAGAGAGAGGCATGGAGTTTGGATGGAGAGATAGACAACGAGGTGCCAGCTACACAGTATGAAAGAGGGTTAGATTTTACTATTGTGATGACAGTTAGTACCTTGCTGGGGATGCTCTACTTATTATACTGCTTCGCGCAGCTTAGTTACTTTGTATCAGCTTTTCAAAGTATTTTGCCAGAGAGCTATACTTATGCAGAATATGCTAGACGAGGTTTCTTTGAAATGCTTCCTATAGCTTGTCTTAATTTGGGTGTTATTGCGGGGATCAATATCTTTACAAAGGGTAGGGGTGAAGCCAAGAAAAGGAAGTGGATGAAAGGTTATACCTTTTTCTTTATAGGTTTTACTTTATTTATTATTGTAACTGCGCTATCTAAAATGGCTATGTATATGAATAACTACGGACTTACTTTAAAACGTATTTATGTAACTTGGTTCCTTGTTCTATGTATCTTAGTATTAGGACTTATTACGCTTAAAATATGTAGAGAAAAGGTTAGACTTTGTAAATCTTTATTTATTATCTTTACAGTTATGTATTTAGGGCTTAATTATATGAATCCAGACTATCAGGTAGCACGTCATAATGCAGATTTATACCTAGAAAAAGGGGAAGATACAGTAGATGATTTCTACGGCCTAAGTTTATCTGCAGTAGGACCACTCTTAGATATGAAAATAGTAGAAAATGATGACTATGAATATTGTGTACGTAACTATGAAGAGTGTGTGAATTTTGTATCTAAGTGGCAACAGTGGAATCTTTCCTATGCTCATGCAGCGCAGCTATTTAGAGAAGGGAATCATACGAATCAATGAGTAATGAGGAGGAAATGATGATAGAGGCGTATTGGTTAAATATAGGGAGTTTAATACTTGGATTAATCGCATGGGGAATGCCTATTATAGATATGATGCAATATAAGAATAGAAATTTTAAAAGAACAGGTACATTTTCAATAGTTAGTTTAAGTGCATGTGCTGCTTCATTATGCATGCAAATTTTTTATACAGATCATTTAGTTAAGATAGAAGATTGGACAGCACTTATGGATATATCTTATGCAGTAGCAAGAGTTTCTTTAATCCTTCTTATAATTACACTTATACTAAATGGAATTTCATTAGCCTTAGGGTATGGGAAAAATAAAAGAAATGGATAGTAAGTTATCTAGGATTTTAAAATAAAAAAGCGGGTGCTTTATGTGAGCACTCGCTTTTCATTTTAAGATGTATTTGTACTTTGGGGACCTTTAAATGCTTAGCCTTGGGATTGGTTTTATTTGTTTAGGTGAAATTGTTTATATAAATATTATAACACAAAATATTTGAAAAATATAGATTAGTAATTCAAGGATTTACTTGTTATACTAGGTTTACTCACCAAAAAATAAGAGAGTATACTTCCTGAGGGAGGGATTTTAGTATGGTTGTTAGTGAATTATTAGAAGCATTATATTTTAGACAGATTAATGAGCTTACTAAGAAGTACAAAGAATTTACACCAGAATGTGGGCATGAAAGGGTTTTATTCTCTTTTATAAAAGAGTAAAGGGGGTATGTCAATAAATAAGAGTAGTAAAGAATGAAATAGGGGGAGAAAATTCATGATAAGCGGTAGACTAAAAGACGATTTTTTTAGATTTCAAAAGGCAAATCATAAAGAAGAAATAGTCCACTTGCTTCAAGAAGCCCTTAATACAGAGGATTTTACTAACCAAGAGCGTTGTTGGGCCCTATGGAATATTTCTGATAATCTAGCTATGTTACGGAAGTCACAAGAGCAACTTATAAATCATAAGTTATTTGAAAAGCAATTACTTCAAATGGATAAACAATATCTGCACTGGATTGTATCAGATGGAACACAAAAAATGACTTTATTAATAGGTGGATTTGAATCCTATTGGAATAAATTATATGAGTATGCTTGTAAAAATTCCCCTAAAACACAAGAAAATGTTGTTATTCGATTTGAATCTCATAGAGCAAATGTGGCAATCCCTTGTCTGATTGATTTTAAGTTTGATAAAGAACATTCACTTTATGCACTTGAAAACCTGAGAGAATCAGTAGTAGAGCTTAAAAATACTTCTACGGCTACATTTTATGAGTTAACTTATTTTACGCAGCTCATTGCTACCTATGGGTTAATGAACAAAGATTATAAGCAGTTTTTAGATGAATCACAAAATTGCTTTGAAGATATATTAACTTATTTGAAGTATCCTAATGAAAAGGAGCAAATGCACTTAATTGGTACGTGGGAAGCATTAAATGCGCATCGTACACCCTATAGCCAAGCTACTTGTGGAATAAACAACTATATTATTACGCTTATAAATGCTAAAGAATATAAACTAGCATTATATTGTTATGAAAAAATTGAGCCATTTAATTTAAACTATAGCAGATATTTTTATAGCAGAATCAATCTTGCAAAACAAGAAGTTAGTTTTTAATCTAGCCAATAGATAAAAAGATTTATATTAGACATAGGGGGGAGGTAAAATGGAATATTTATTCCTAATGTATATGATGAAATATTAAAATATGAACAAGCAGGGCTAGTTGAAATTAGAAGATATGATTCTTTATCTGTGGAGGAGAAAAATCGATTTATGGATATGATGATTAGCTATATAATTGACAAAAAGTTAATATTAGCCCCCAATAGTGAAGAGGCAAAATTTATTTCAGAACACTTTGTTGAAGCATGGAACAAAACAATACTCACAAAGTAAAGTTTCGTAAGTTTCACTTCTATGTAATTAGTATGATGAATCGAAAGTAGGTATCAAAGAAATTTAAAATTAGTAGAAAAAAATAAAGGGGGTTTATTTTTAAGAAAATATTGTTATAATATAAGTATATAAAGAAATGCTCAGTAGCTGCCAACTACTAAGCATTCCTAAGATGAGACGTTTGTTTTATTTTAGGGCTATTGGATTATGAAAATAATATATTTACAAAAAAGACACTACTTCTTGCTGGATGGAGTGTCTTTTTCATTTTTAGTCTCAAAACTTAATTTAAAACCTTTTAGGCTACCTTCAAGATTAAATTTAATAACATAAATACCTTTAAGGACATAAACAATAGTAATAGTTAAAATAGCTAATACTATGATGATCATTAGTATCATATCCAATACCACCCCCTTTGTGCTATGATGAATGAATCAACAATAGCCCAAGGAGGAGAAAACGTTCAAAACCTCCACAGCCATCCCTCTGTGGTTTAGTTATATTTGCTAGGCTATTATAGCATAACAATAAAAGTATTAATAGGAGAAGATAATTAATTTTAATAGCTTAAACTACTTAATGAAAAGGAATGGAAGTTAGGCTGGGAGGGAAATGAAATCAATCAAACAGTAGATAGAATGATGAATAGGATTGTAGATTCTATAAAGAGATAAATTCTAGTTTAGATAGCTGGGGATAGACGCAACCTTTAAACTGAGTAAAGTAGCACTTGAGGAAGAGCTTACAGTTTTATCTGTTATTTTGCTATAAATACTTATTTGATTGTATAAATATGATAAGTTTAATGTAAAAATAAATACGTATTTTATAAGATAAGAGGAAAAATGAGATGAATAGAGACAGGCATTTTACAGTATCCGTTTATGTAGTAAATAATAATAGTGTTCTGCTACATAAACATAAAAAGGCCCAAATATTGTTGCCGGTTGGAGGGCATATAGACCTAAATGAATTACCAGAAGAAGCTGCAGTAAGGGAAGTTTTTGAAGAGGCAGGAGTTGAAGTAGAATTATATAACATAGATAGTTTAAAAGGGCAAAATGTAAATACGGAAAGAGAAAAGATGCTCATAAATCCTGTGCATATGGTATGGGCAGAAGTAGGGGAAAAGCATGAACATATTGACTTTGTCTTTTATGCAAGAAGTATTTCAGAAAGGTTAAAGCCACGAGAGAATGAATCCCGTGATTTGAAGTGGTACTCAGAAAGTGAACTAGATAGTATTAAAGATGAACTTTTAAAAGATGTTTATCTAATGGCAAAAGAGGCAATTCATACATATAAGGCAAATGAAATATAAGTTATGAATATATGCGATTAAGAAAAATGAAATAGTTTTTACACACGAGCTATGTTCTATAGAAGTATTGTAAAATGATTATGTGCTTATAACTGTAAAGTTTATGAGCACTTTTTTATTTTATTTAGGGTATGGTTAATATTGGTTATACTAAAAATAAGAAAATGGGAAAATATTAGTCTTTTGATGTGTCTATATAAGTGAATACCCTAATAAGGAGGATAGTATGGACGAGAAACAAATACTAGAGGGGATAAGGGCTAGCCAAGTAGAGAGCTATGAAAATCTTATTGATGTATATAGTAGCTACATAGCACGTGTTACCTTTAAAGTTTCCTCTAATAGGCTGACTAAAGAAGACATGGAAGAGGTTTGTGCGGATGTGTTTGTGAAACTCTGGGAAAACAGGCACAAGCTTACTATAAAAGAAGGTTCTTTAAAGGCGTACTTAGGAGCCATGACGAGAAATCATGTACTCAATAAAATAAGAGCTAAAGGTCATTATGAGCTGCTTCCACTTGAAGAGGATCTTATAGAGTATGCTACACCTGAAAGTGATCTTATGGCAAAGGAAAGTGACGACTTGATTAATGAGTTAGTAAGTGCACTGCCAGAGCCAGATAGAGAGATTTTTATTAGACGTTACTTCTATATGGAGAAGTTATCAGAAATCGCTAAACATATAGGGATTAATCCTGCTACAGTTGGGACTAAGCTTTTTAGAGGTAAGAAAAAGCTGGAGCAGCTTTTAAAGGAGAGAGGTGAGTGTTATGAGTAAGAAAATATCTGAGATGATGGATAATTTAGATATAAAGTACCTAGAAAGCTATGATGAGGAAGCACTTTATGGAGGTAATGAAGAGCGTGAAGCGTTGTTAGATACAGATAAGAAACTAAATGAGATGCCGTCTTTAGATGTCATTAAAAGAAGAGCCTTAGAAGGTATTAAAGGAACTTCTTTAGAGAGCCATAGAGAGGCAAAAAAAGAAAAGAAGTCTCGGTTAAAAGGGAGGAAGCGCATCCTTTTACCTTTAGTGGCAGTTTTTACAGCACTTGGCATGAGTGTAGTAGCAGTAAGTAATAGCCCTGTTCTTAGTAGTCTTATAGGGGATCAATTTGCTATGATTCACAAAGAAGCTCAAGTGGTGGGGCAAAGTGTGAACCATCAAGGCATTATTTTTACAGTAGAGGAGGCCGTTATTGATAGTTCATCTGGTTTTATCGCACTCAGTATGACAAAAGAGAATGGGGAGCCTTTTGAGGAGAATACTTTAGTAGAAAATATTCGTATTCAACCAGCAAAGCATACAAGTATGGGGTATGCATATGAACCTATCCTCTCAGAAGATAAAAAGAAGCTTTATTACCTTATTGACATTAGCATGAATAAAAATTTATACGGGCAGGAAATTACTATTGTAGCAGAAAATATAGGACATTTTGAAAGTGAAGAAATACCTTTAAAAGTAGATTTACAAGAAGCCTATCATAAGATGCAAGAGCTTGATTATAATTACTATGAGGATATGGACTATGAGAAAGACCAAACCTTAAATATACCGTTAACGGATAAACTTGAAGGGTTTATGTTAGATCAGATGATTCTAGATCATAAAGGCACTTTAAGACTTTATACGAGCTACCCAGATCCTTATGAGGAAAATCATTTAGATACACGCTTTAAACTTATGAATTCTAAGCTAGACTTAGAAGTTTACTATCAAGAAGGAACGAATAGGTGGGATGAAGATACTCAAAGGCGAAGGATAAAAGATGTCTTTGGATCCATAACAGAAGAGGATTTAAAAGACTTAAAGCTACAATTAGCCTATGAAAATTATACACCTATAGTAAGAGATGAGTGGTCACTCACCTTCAAACTCAGTAAGAACTCTAATGTGAAAAAAGCAAGACCCAATAGAGTGGTAGAATCAGAACAAGGGGCTAAGATAAAAGTGAAAAATGTGGAAGTATCGAGTCTAGGTGTAAGGGTAGATGGCTATCAGCTAGAAGGCTCAGTAGGTGTATTTGATTTAAGTCTTAAAATGAAAGATGGACAAATCCTTAAACTTTCCACTTCTGGGTTAAGCACAAGCGCAAACTATTTCTTTACCGAGCATCTTAAACTTGCTTTAACAGAAGAAGCAAATCAGCCTCATACTCCTACTTCTCATTCAGATCATGATCCGTATACAGAGAGCATAAGTCATATAATGGGTTTAAGTGCAAATGATTTTATAGACTTAAATGAAGTGCAAAGTCTTATTATTGAAAATACAGAAATCCCCCTCCATTAGAAGGGGGATTTGTTATTATTTCACCAACACTTTCTCAATTTCCACAATATACATTTCATGATAATCCTTATTAGGATACCATTTTTCATCAATGCTACTTTCTATAAAACCTTCTGGATTAAGAGATTGTTTATAGAGTTTTTTACATATCATAACAAGGTTAGCTTCTTCAAAGTAAGGTGTTTCATGACTATGTGCTACTGTTAGGCCAGCTTTTTCGATCTTGTCTTCATCTCGACCAGATACTTTACCAAGGTAGCCAAGTTGTTTTTTGAATTCAGGTGCGAAGAAAGTAAGAGAGAATGTATCACTACCATCTATAAATTCTTTTGTATAGCGTTGTGGTCTAATCACTACATAAGCTACATTTTTCCCCCACATTACACCTAGGCCACCCCAAGAAGCAGTCATAGTATTGACAATGCCATCTTTTTCAGCTGTTACAAGCATCCATTCTTTGCCTATAAGTTGGAAGGGACTTTTTTCAAGGCTTTCAGGTGTAATTTCTATAAATGTATTCATTTCATCATCTCCTTTTAATATACATAATATTATGTTATAAATAATTATAAAAATAAAGCATTATATTATAATATTTTAATGATTAATAATTAATGACAGTCCATAAAAATTAGGAGATGAAAAAATGAGTGAAATAGAAGATTTACTTTATACAATACCAGCAGTCCTCATAGCCATTTCAATGCATGAATTTGCTCATGGCTATGTATCTTATAAGTTAGGGGACCCAACACCTAAGCAGTCTGGAAGATTATCATTAAACCCTTTTAGACATTTGGATTTAGTAGGAACCTTATGTTTAATGTTCTTCCATTTTGGATGGGCAAAGCCTGTCATGGTTAATCCTTATTATTATAAAAAGAGGAAAAAGGGCATGCTCTTGGTAGCACTAGGTGGACCTATTATGAACTTCTTTATTGCTTTTATGAGCTTATTGACGATGGGGCTTATGATCAAAGTAACAGGTGGCTTTATCACAAGTAGCTTAGTAAGGATGGTGTTTAATGGGCTTCAATATATGGTGATTATTAATCTTGGGTTAGGTGTTTTTAACTTAATTCCAGTTCCGCCATTAGATGGTTCTAAAGTATTAGGTGCAGTGCTTCCGGAAGATAAATATTTTAAATATATGCAGTATGAAAGATATGGTTCACTTATTCTAATCCTTTTATTAGTTATAGGTGTGATCAGTGGCCCACTTAGTTTTGTAACCAATCTCCTTCATAATGGAATGGTAGAGATAGTGAGTTTAATTTTAAGAATTTAAGAGGTGATTGAAATGTCATTACTGAAAAAAGGTGATAAGGTAGGCCTTGTAGGATGTTCAAATCCTCAAGCTTTAACTTATAAAATACGTATTGATGAACTTATACAAGAATTAGAATCATTAGGACTTAGGGTGGAAATGAGTCCTTGCATTTATGAAAGAGAAGATGGCTTTAATGGAACAGCTAAAGAGAAGGCAGAGGCTTTTATGGCGTTTTATAAAGATCCAGAGATTCAAGCTATCTTTGACCTTTCAGGTGGTGATTTAGCGAATGAAGTATTAGAGTACCTCAATTATGAACTTATGAGGAATTTACCACCTAAAGCTGTATTTGGATACAGTGATTTAACAACTGTACTGAATGCCCTTTATACTAAAGCAAATATTAAACCTTATTTATATCAAATTCGATTTTTAATCGGCTCAGAGAGAAGGCTGCAAAAAGAACGTCTTCGAAAAAGTCTATTTGAAGGTCAAGATGATTTATTCAGCCTGGATTATAAGTTTGTACAAGGTGAGAAATTAGAAGGTGTAGTAGTTGGTGGGAATATTAGATGCTTCTTAAAACTAGCAGGGACATCTTATATGCCAGACTTTAAAGATAAAGTCCTTCTTTTAGAAAGCTATAGCGGAGGGCCTATGCAAATGAGTACTTATCTTAATCAGTACAAGCAGTTAGGTGTATTCAAACAGATTAAGGGGATTTTGCTAGGAAGCTATACTGTAATGGAACAGGAGCATTTCTTACCAACGATAGAAGAACTTGTTCAAAAAATAGTGGATGACCCTACTATGCCAATCGTTAAAACTTCTCAGATTGGTCATAATATGGATTCAAAATGCATTAAAATAGGTCAGCCTATTTACCTGGAAGTATAAAAGAGACCTTTAAAGTTCATAATAGCTTTAAGAAGGAGGTCTGACCATGCCAACAATTAATTGTTCTGTAGAATCTTGTGTTTATAACAAAGAAAAGATATGTGAAGCTGAAATTCTTCAAATCGGAGGAAAAGGAGCTAACTGGACAGAGTCCACTTGTTGTGAGACTTATAGAGATAGTGATGACGTTCATAATAATGTAACGGAAGCAGGCGAAACAGAAGAGATTCTATGTAAAGTAGAAACATGTGCTTACAATGTCAATAAACATTGTAGTTTAAGTGAAATTGAAGTAAGTAGTCATGGTGATGTAAGTGATTATACAGAAACAGACTGCTTAAGCTTTGAGCGTAAAGTCCTCTAAATAAAAATGGAGCACTATCCGTAAAGGAGTGCTCCATTTTTATTTAGAGGATAAGGAAGGCTTAACACTTTTCAGCTTGATAGACAATTTTACCATTGATAAGGGTATAAAGAGGCTTAGTGAAGATCTCCATAGGATTTCCCGTGAAGATAGCCATATCGGCATCTTTACCGACTTCTAGGCTCCCCACTCTGTTTGCAACACCACAAATTTCAGCTGCATTAATGGTAATAGCACGTAAGCCCTCTTCTATACCTAAGCCTTCTCTTGCCGCTATACCTGCGCACCTAGGAAGATGATAAAGTGGTGTAACAGGATGATCTGTTGTAATCGCAACTTTCACACCAGCCTTATGAAGGAGGCCAGCTGTTTTAAAATCTATATTTTGAGTCTCAATTTTATCACGAGAGGCTAGGCTAGGACCTACAATAGCAGGAAATCCAGAAGCGGCTATATGCTCTGCGATAAGATGACCTTCTGTGCAGTGATCAAGCGTCAAACGCACATCATATTCTTTGGCAATACGAATAGCTGTTAATATATCATCGGCGCGGTGTACATGAGCTTTAAGTGGAATTTCCTTCCTAAGAACGGGAAGCCAGGGCTCCAGTCTAAAGTTCGTTTTAAAAGTATGATTTCCTTGTTGAAGAGCAACTTCTTTATCTTGCTCATATTGCTTAGCTTCGAAGAGAACTTCTCGAAGTAAAGCGGCAGTGGACATACGAGTAGAAGGTAATTTTTGCTTATCCATATAAGTACGTTTAGGATTTTCACCTAGGGCGATTTTCATAGCAGCAGGTTCTTTAAGGACTAAATCATCAATGCACCTACTACCTTTTGTTTTCATAAAAAGGAATTGCCCCCCTACAATATTGCTGCTTCCAGGGCCGACCATAACGGATGTGATGCCCATACGTACAGCATCGTCAAAACCTGGGTCCATGGGATTAATAGCATCTAGGGCACGTAAGTACGGAGTGATGGGGTCCATCATTTCATTGCAGTCTTCACCTTCCATCCCTTTTTTCTGTTCAGAGATGCCAACATGGCAATGAGCTTCTATAATACCTGGCATAACCCAGCAGTTTGTTGCATCTATAATTTGGATATCAGAAGAAGGACAGGTGATTTCACCAATGGCTTCGATTTTACCATTTTTAATAAGAATAGAGCCTTTTTCATAAGAGCGGCCAGCCATAGTGAGAAGCTTGCCGTTTTGAATAAATAGCATAAATCTTTCTCCTTTCTGAGTAAATGAATACCTTTACTAGTATTAAAAACAGAGAAAAATTTATACTCTATTTTTTCTAAGTCCATCAGCTAGTAGGTTAAAGCCAAGTACGATTAAGGTAATCATAATACCTGGGATAATAGCTAGAAATGGAGATTGGATCATATAAGGCTGCGCTTCATTAAGCATTTTCCCCCAACTCGCTAGAGGAGGCTGAAGCCCAAGCCCTAAATAGCTAAGTCCTGCTTCTGAAAGAATAGCAGAAGCAAAGGCTAAGGCGGCTGTTACATAAATGCTCGATGAGAGATTAGGCAAGATATGTATCAGCATAATGCGTGTGTTAGATAATCCGAGAACTTGTGCGGCTTCCACAAAAGTGGCATTTTTATACTGTAAGTAGCCACTTCGCACAACTCTTGTAAAGCGAGGCATATTCATAATGCTTAAAGCAAGGATAATCATACTTACGCTAGGCCCCCAAATAGCAATGAGCATAAGTGCAAGAAGTGTACCAGGGAAAGCCATTTTAATTTCAATAAGTTTCATAATAAGCGTATCGACCATACCACCATAGAAACCAGCTAGGATACCAAGGAGTCCACCTAGGATAAGGGAGATAAGAACTGTACTAAAACCAACTAAAAGCACAACTTGTGAGCCTACCATCATACGGCTTAACACATCACGACCAAACTGATCTGTCCCTAATAAGTGGACTGCAGACGGGGGTTTAAGCTTATTGGCAATATCCATAGCATTAGGGTCATAGGGTGTATAGAAAAGGCTAATGATGGCAATAAGGCTGACAAAACCAATGAGGCTAAGGCCTACAATGAGTTCAAAATTAAGTTTACGTTTCATCTTAGTTATCCCCCTTTACGCGAATACGAGGGTCAATCACACTGTATAACATATCCACAATAAAGTTGAAAACAACAACAATTGTCCCCAGATAAAGCACAAGTGCTTGGATAAGTGGTAGGTCACGGCTGTTAATGGCTGTAATAATTAAGTTGCCAAGACCAGGGATATTAAAAACATTTTCAGTAATAATACTACCACCGAGTATATCAATCACAAGCATCCCTAAAATGGTTACAGTAGGAATAAGAGCATTTTTAAAGATATGCTTACGCACAACCATTTTCTCACTAAGTCCTTTGCCACGAGCTGTCTGTACATATTGCTTAGGGAGTTCATCGAGCATCGCTGTTTTAAGATAACGAATGAGTACAGCACAGGTCCCTAGAGCGATAGAGAGGCCCGGTAGTAATAGACTCTTTAGCCAGCCTATAGGATTATCTGCAAAAGCCACATAACCACTGCTTGGTAAAAGGCCTAAAGTGACTGCAAATAAAAGAACAAGTAAGATCCCCATCCAAAATGAAGGGATCGCAATACCAAGCTGAGATAAAGCTGAAATAACTTTACCTGAAGGGCCTTTATGACTTGCGATAAATAGTCCAAGTGGAAGGCCTATAAGTAAAGTAAAAATAAGTGTAATCAGTGCTAAAGAAGTGGTTACAGGAATACGAGAAAGTAGGAGGTCACTTACAGGCATATGGAATCTAAAAGATTCCCCAAGATCGCCCGTTAAAGCATTACCTAACCAATCTGTATATCGAGTAAGAAGAGGTGCATCTTGATTCATAGACTGTCTTAAGGCCTCTAGTTGGAAGGGGTCTGCGTCGGGACCCAAGATGATTGCAGCTGGGTCCCCTGGCAGTATTTGAAATACCCCAAAAGTGACTATAGAAATTAAAAAAAGTGTTACGACTAAAGAAAGTAGTTTTTTTAGATAAAATGACATGATAATTTCACCTGTTTATTCCCCTACGTAAAAGAGTTTTGTTGCATCAAAATATGGTGCAGGGTATGGCGTATAGCCTTTAAGATTTGGTTTGCTTGCAAGGATAAGGTGTGGATCCATAATATAAACGGCTACGGCCTCATCTGCAAGGAATTGTTGAGCTTGTTTATAAAGAGCAGCACGTTTCGGTGCATCTGTTTCAGTGATAGCTTGTTCTAAGATGGCATCATATTCAGGACTTCTTAAATGATAGAAGTTTTTAGGGTAAGTGCTTTCATAGCGAAGAAAGACTTCATGTGGTTCAAGTTTACCAGAAAGACCAACAAGAGTTGTGTCATAATTACCACCTGTATAAACTGTTTCAAGCCATTGGCCCCATTCAATAAGTTCAATATTCAGTGTAATGCCTACTTTACTAAGCATATCAGCAAGTACTTGTGCTGTATCGACGTGTGTTTGATAATTTGAAGGTACCTTAATGGTTGTTTCAAAGCCATCCTTATAACCCGCTTCAGCAAGAAGTGCTTTAGCTTTTTCTACATTATAAGGATAAGGTTCATTTTGACTTAAATCATTATACCAGAAGCTCATTACAGGGCTTGCATTGGTATAAAGCTTAGTGCCGTAGCCACCTACTACACCCTCTATAATAAGGTCTTTGTTTATTGCATAGTTGATAGCTTGACGTACACGTACATCGTCAAAAGGTTTTTTATCTAAATTTAAAGCAAAGATTTGTACCATATTTTGAGGGAAGGAAGTAATGTTAAAGTCTTTTTCAAGAGCTGGTACACTCATAGACAGAACCTGTGCAATATCTAAATCTCCTGATTTAAGAGCCATAAGGATACTGTTTTCATCTGTCATAATGCGGAATTCGATTTGATCAATCTTTGCCATGCGGTTTGTATCATAATAAGTATCATTGCGATCTAAGACAATTTTTTGGCCTGGTACGTAGCTCTTAAAAGTAAAAGGACCAGTACCTACAGGTGAGCTTGATTGCTGCATATAATCAGCTGGGACTACAGGTTCAATTAAGGTAGATAAGAAAGCTGAAGAAGGTTCACTTAAAGTGAAGGTTAAAGTATCTTCATCCACTTTTTCAATAGCTTTAACAAGCTTGAATTTTGAAGAAAGAATCTCACCACCATTAAGGCCTGCTAAGGTTTTATAAGAGTATAATACATCTTCTATGGTCATAGGATCGCCGTTATGGAAAGTTACATCTGTTCTTATATCAAAAGTATAGGTCAAACTATCATCTGAAATGGTATAGCTTGTCGCAAGTTGTGGAAGGATCTCACCGTTTTCATCAAATCGCATAAGTCCTTCAAAAACATTGTTCATAACTGCATCCGTATCGGATGCTGCTGATAGGTATGGATCTAGATTGTCTGGTTCTGATGGCATTGTAGTTCTTACGATACCGCCTGAAACCGGTTCATTAGCTGTGCCATTAGGAGCCGCTTGGTCTCCGCCGGCATTTGATGAACAGCCTACAGAAAAAACGATTATGCAGGACATCATCAAAGCAAATAATTTTCTCATGATATAGCCTCCTTGTACAATGCGCACATACTTATAGGTAGGTTGCGCTTGTTATAGTGTTTCAATACTTCTTTATTATAAGAAAGTTGTTTTAATCTTACAATAATTTTTTAAAACTGTAACCATTTTATGGAAAATTTAATAGGATAGTAGTAATTAGTATTGATGAAAAGGGGCGTAACATAATGAATGATCAATTAGGTTTAATTGCTATATTGGGTATAAGCTATCTGCTTCTTAATCAAGGAAATAATAACGAAATGACCTATACAAGAGGCGAACAAGATACCAATTATAAGACTTTTAGAAGTCCTTTATATGATATTACATTTAAATACCCTGCTAATTGGATTAAGAACTCTAATTATGAAGAACGTTATGATGGGCCAAATGGCTTTTTTGAAGTCAGTGAGTTAGAATCCTTCGGACGTCCTATTGACCAAGTGGCGAAGCAGGAGATTGATATTCCTATTCAACCTTATGGAACCAATCCAGAGGTTATTGCAACAGAGCTAGATGGAGAACCCGCTAGAATTATTATGCCATCAGCAGACCAGCAGAAAGTATTTGATCGAGAAGTAGCTGTTATTGTGAAGAATAAAAGGCCTGTCTCAGAAAGTAGTGGCATCTATGACTATACCGTTATATGGACGAATAAGGATAATTTGCAAAACTTATTAGATAGCTTTAAATTTCTGTAGTACAAAACAGTTATTAAAATATTACAAAATAAAGGCAGTGACAAATCTTTTACACATCTTATGGAGATGGGGATTATGAAAGAATGGTCACTGCCTTTTTATCTACGTGACTTTTCTTTTAACCTTTATTAGATTATAAAAGAATAGAAAACATTAAAGTTTTATAAAAAATAATGTCTTAGTAATACGAAAAGTGTTAATATAATAAAAGAAGCTATTTGGATGGAGGATAACATAGAGATGCAGCCTTATATACCACCATATCTTGAGACTATTACGATAGACCTAGATGATTTAGAAGATGAGATGACTGTGCAGGGCAAGCATTTAAAGAATCTTTATATTGAGGACCAAGCTTGCCGTAATCTGATTTTTAAAGAATGCATTTTAGAGAATGTAACGTTTAGCGAAAATCGCTTTAAAAAGATTGAATTTAATAATGTTATATTCAAAAAATGTGACCTCTCTAATCAAAATATGGAGGATGCTATCTTTCATAAAAGTAGATTTGAAGAATGTAAGTTAACAGGATTAAGTTTACCTGAAAGTTGTATTCAGTATGTGACTTTTGAAGGGTGTCTTGGAGATTACCTTAATGTAGGCTTTGCTCTTATGAAGGATGTACATTTTAAAGGGTGTGAACTTAAGTTTGCTAACTTTGGTTCTTGTAAGTTTAATAAAGTTGACTTTGATACATGTAATCTGATAGCAGCAGAGTTTGCAGGAACGAAGCTTAATGGATTAGACTTTACAACTTGCCGTATTGATGCACTTAAAGTGAAGCTCCTTGAACTTAAAGGTATTAAAGTTACGCCTGACCAAGCATTAGAGTTTGCGAAGATGTTGGGACTTAAAATAGAAGGGATGGAAAAAAGTAATGAGTGAGAATTTCTTTAAATGTAACAGAAAGAGGTTAGGAGAAAAATTAGAAGATAGAAGTGCGGTAGTACTTTTCTCAGGGCAGCCACCAAAGAAAAGTGCAGATGAAGATTATGCTTTTACGACGAACCGTCATTTCTACTATATGTGTGGAGTAAAAGAGCCGCACATTATGCTTATGATGGTAAAAGAGGGAGATAAAGTTAAATCCACTCTCTTTATTAAAAAAGCAGATCCCTTTATGGAGAAATGGGTAGGTAAGACAATTAGTAAGGAAGATGCCCTTACTGTATCTGCTGTAGATGAAGTGAAATATGTAGAGGATTTTGAAGGTACGCTCCATTATATATTAAGTAGACAAGTCGTTCATCACCTCTACTTAGACTTTGAATTAGAAGGATTTAATGCTCCCCTTACCAAAGAGCAAGTTTTTGCAAATAAATGTAAAGAACGTTATCCATTTATTCAGATTCAAAATGTTCATCACCTTATTAGTTCATTAAGAGTGATTAAAGCACCCTATGAAGTGGATAAACTTAAAGAGGCCATTAAAGTAACGGATGAAGGGATTAAAGCACTTATGAAAAATGCTAAAAGTGGTATTATGGAATATGCACTTGAAGCACACTTTGACTTTGTCCTTAAATGTAACGGCATTAAAGACTTCGCTTTCAAAACCATTGCAGCTTCAAGTGTAAACGGTACTATTTTACATTACTCAAGTAATGATAGTATCATTCCTGAAAACAGCTTAGTGTTATTTGATCTGGGTGCACAATATGATTACTATAATGCAGATATCACACGTACTATTCCAGCCGATGGCAAATTTACAGAGCGCCAAAAAACTTTCTATAATATTGTACTTAAAGCAAATGAAGAAGTAATTAAAGCGATTAAACCTGGTGTACCATTTACCAGACTTAATGAGATTGTAAGAGAAATTTACCTTGAAGAGCTTAAAGGATTAGGTTTAGTAGAGACAATGGAAGATGTAAGTAAATATTACTATCATGGCGTAAGTCATTTCTTAGGTTTAGATACCCATGATGTAGGGGATCGAGGTATGATACTTGAACCAGGTATGGTACTGACAGTAGAGCCGGGGTTATATATCGAAGATGAAGAAATCGGTATTCGTATTGAAGATGATGTACTTGTAACACAGGATGGATGTGAAGTACTTTCAAAGGATATTATTAAGACTGTAGAGGATATAGAGGCTTATATGCAGTCATAAAAGGAGACTAATATGAATAGAGATAACCCAACTAAAACAAGACTATTTTATGCAGCAATTGTAGTAAGCAGCTTACTTAGTGTAAGTATTGCCTTACTTTATAGACAGGTCATTCCAAGTATACCGTTTATTGTGCTTACAGCCTTTATAATAGGTTTTGCCACAAAAGAAAAGCTCTTATTTACAGGTATAACACTTATACAAAGTTTCTTTATGGGGATGGCTTTACAAGATATACTTTGGAGTGTAAGATGCATGGTGTTTTTTATGACTTATATGGTCTTTGGTATGTGTGCAGGAGTGCTCATTAATAAAGCTAAAAATTACCATGATGGGGCATGGGCGTTGCATCAGAAGAAGTATCCTTTTCGTATTTTTGTTTGCATTTTAGTAGCACTTATTTTACTTGTAGGGGGATCTTATAGCTATTATCTTTATTTTTCCGTTCTATAATATAAAGGGACTGTTACATGACTCATTCGTGAGCTATGTAACAGTCCCCTTTTTATTGGTAGATATTCCTTAGTTGAAATTTATGTAGATCAGAGATGGCCTATTACCACCTGCTAAGCACTAATACGAGGAGTGAGTAGTACTATGCCCTTTGCCTCCGGCCCCATACTAGGAAAGGTACAGGGATATGGGCTGCTCCTACGTAGGCTTCTTTACGGAGGCGTGCTTAGGTGATAATACTCTGTAAGCTTCCTTCGAAGGAATGTCTAGAAGCTCTTAATGAAGAGGGTGTGCATGGTATTTAGCTTGATGTTTGAGCGTAGCGAGTTTCAAGCGTTCATGCACCCATCAAGTTTAGAGATTCTTGACATTCTGTAGGGAGAAGCTGGAAGAGTAGTATCACCTAACTTTAAACTTATTGAATAGTAGCTACAATAGTATTTGGATGAAGAAGCATTTCTGTTTTATGAGGGAGTTCCAAATCGCTTACAAAGATTTTTGAGCCTTGTTCAAGATTGCTTGTATCCACTACAAAAGCTTCTGGTAAGACATCGACAGGTCCTTTAACGGGAATTTTAGTAACAGCTTTCTCCAGGATGTATTTCTTGCTACGAAGTATTTCAATACCTTCAAAATTCATAGGAATTTGCATTTTAATTACTTCACCAGCTTTAACAAATTGGAAGTCTACGTGAAGAATTTCTGTATGTAAGCGATCTGTTTGGAAGTCACGAAGTACACAGTCATAAATTTGACCATCTAGTTCAAGTTTGAAAATCATGGTTGTTGTATCATTAATAATGTTTTGAAGCATAGGAAGTGCTATTTGAATAGGGATAGAATGGGTGAGAGATTGTCCATACATAATCCCTGGAATCATCCCTTTATGGCGAAGCTCAGCTAAACTTTTTTTAGAATCTCTTGGCATAATTGTAAAAACTTTTGATGACATGTAAAATCCTCCTTTTTCGTATCGTACTACTTTATATGTACGAGCCTAAAGGAGGATTTATGCTTAAAATTTTAAATTATAAGGTATTAAGTATAGTACTGAGCCTGAGCATTCCAAAGCTCATAATAAAGGTCAGCTGTATCTTCTAGTAAGTCTTTATGCTTACCATATTGGATGAGTTCGCCTTGATCAAATACAGCAATTTGATTACAAAAACAGCAGCTTGATAAACGGTGGGAGATATAGATGGCTGTCTTATCTTGAATCATATCATTAAGTCTAGCATAAATATCTGCCTCTGCAATCGGGTCAAGGGCTGCTGTTGGCTCATCTAAGATGATGAATGGTGCATCCTTATAAAGCGCACGTGCTATAGCAATTTTCTGAGCCTCCCCGCCGGATATTTCTATCCCATCTTCGGAGAATTCATTGTAAAGCTGTGTATGAAGGCCATCAGGGAACTGAGCCATGCGCTCTTTAAGACCTGCTTGGTTAATGCACTCAGTAACTTTTCCTTCTTCGTAATCCGAAGCGATTGCTACATTTTCGCCTAAAGTAAAGGAGAAAAGTTTAAAGTCTTGGAAGACTACAGAAAAGGCTGCTAAGTAATCCTCATACTTATAGTCTTTAATATTAATGCCATTTAATAGAATTTCACCTTCAGTAGGGTCATAAAGCCTACAAAGTAACTTAATAAAAGTTGTTTTACCTGAGCCGTTCTTCCCGACAACAGCGATTCTTTCGTTGGCGTTAAAGCGTATAGAAATGTTTTTCAGACTATAGTGTTCACTGCCAGGGTATTTAAAGCTTACATTTTTAAATTCAATAATAGCATCTTTAGCTGTTTTAGCCTCAAGAGGTAAATTGCCGCTTTCTTTACGGTTAGGTAAATCTAAGAATTCAAAGTACCAAGTGAGGTATTCACTGTTTCTTCTCATTTCTGTTAGGAAGTAAAGGAAGTCTGAAAGATTTTGGCCAAGCTGTGTCACAGCACCTGTATAAAGCACGATATTCCCTACGCCAAAAGCACCAGTAAGTGCTTTTAAACCTACAAATAAGTAAGTGACAAGGGTGACAAGTACTTTTAGGGCACTTTCGGTGCACGAAAATTTTGTATCAAGCTCAGGTAAGATTTTACGCATATTAAAGATTTTATCTAAATGGAAGCCTAGTTCTTTTTCAATAAGCGCTTTTTGATTATAAAGCCTAATGTCTTTACCTGCATTATATTCTGTAGCGAGTAGGAAACTAAAGAAATGTTCGCTATTATAATGAGGTGCCAGTTTATCCGTAATCTCAAAATATTTTTTATTTATAATAGAAGCATTTCGAGTTGAGTAATAAATAGTTCCGCCAATAAGCAGGCATAGTAAAATAGCAGCAAAAGGTGAATTTACAAGCTGACTAAGCTCGCTGCTTTTAGGACTTCTTGCCTTTAGCATCTCTGCCACTAAAGCAACGGAAAAGATAATAGAAAGTATGCTTGATGTAATCCAGCGTATTTGATAAACAAGTGCGATAATACCCTTATAGTAACGATCACGTTCAAGTTTTTCACGCATTTGACGTATTTTTACATCATCCATATCAGCATAGTCAAGTTCATAGCCTTTGTTGGATAAATCAAGTTCTTTTTTGTGTCCTAATACGTACTGCAACGTATCAAGCATTTGGTAAAGGAAGTTTAAGATAAGTCTGCATAGGAAAGTAAGGACTACAGTAAGAATAGCTAAATAAAGAATATGCTTGATATCACGTGCTGGCAGCGTGAGCTCTGTAATGATCAGTGATGAAAAATACATACCGATAAAAGGATTAATAGAGGCAAATATACCAGCAGAAAAGGAAACAAGAAGCATATAAGGTTGGAGTCTATGGATGGTTTTAAGCCCCCTCCAAATAAGTCGCCCTTCTTTTTTGAGGTCAGCAAATAGATTCTTCATGCTCATCTTCCTCCTCTTGTTCTTTATAATATTGTGCTTGAATTTCAAACATCTTGGCATATTTTTGCCCAAGTGCTAGAAGCTCTTCATGACTGCCTATTTCAACGATTTCTCCATTTTCAATTAGGATAATACGGTCACAGAATCTCGTGCTTGCTAATCTGTGAGAAATGAAGATGGAGGTGGTATGCGCGGTGAGTTCATTGTATTTAAGATACATAGCATTTTCAGCAATAGGGTCAAGAGCTGCTGTAGGTTCGTCCAAAATCATAATGGGAGCATTTTTATAAAGGGCTCTAGCAAGCATCAGTTTTTGCTGCTCACCACCAGATAGCTGAATAGCCTTTTCATTAATATCTCGTACAAGTAAAGTATCTAGACCATCAGGAAGCTTAGCAACAACTTCATCCATACCTGAAAGGCTAAGACACTCTAGGAGCCTTGCCTCATCCACCTGATCTTTGTCACAAAGTGTAATGTTTTTGACAATAGACATAGGTAAAAGGCGTACATCTTGGAATACAGGTGCAAATAGATTATAGTAAGTTTGTTTATCATAGGCAGTAGAATTACAATCGTTGACTTTTACGGTGCCTGTAGTGGGGGTGTAGAGTCCGCATACCAGCTTAACAAAGGTTGTTTTTCCAGCCCCATTTGCGCCTACAACGGCTATCTTTTCCACAGGCTTAATCAAGAGATTAATATTTTTTAGTGTTGGAGTGTCCTCGCCTTCATAACAGTAAGACACATTCTCAAGTTCTATTTGGCAAGGTGTAGGATTAGAAGCTATACAAGATGCAGCTGTTTCATCCAGAGTTGATGTACGTATTTTGTTCTCATATGTAGAGGTCGTATCTTCTTCAAGCTCTAAATAAGAGCGGATATCACAGAGATTAAAATTAATTTTATTCGCTTTAGAGAAGCTTTTAATAATCTCCATACACCAAGAAGAAAAGCCTGATATAATGCCAAAATATAGAACAAAGTCCGCTACGGAAATGGTATTTTTCCAAATAAGATAGATAAGGTATCCATAGGCAAAGCCATCACGGAGTAAGACAAAGAGTGCTTCAACTCCATTGCCTAAATAGTAGAGACCTTGCATGGTTACTGTCCATTTAATACGCTTAGCCATGAAATTTTTAAAAACATCCCCAAACCATTGTTTCATGTGATAAAGACGAATATCTTTGGCGCAGTCAAAGGAACCTGACTTATAAGTTAAATAAGCCAGTTTTACGTCTAATTTAAGCCAGTTATCTCTGTTTTTGAAAACCCATTTATTAATCGCCTTATTAACAAAGAAAGTGATAAAAGTACTTGCTATAATAAGAACTGTAATAAGCGGATTTAAGGTACTTAGAATGCCTGTATAAACAGTAAAACCAAGGATATTCCCCAAAAGTGTTGCAAATAAAATAGGCATAGCCTGGAGACCTTCTTCTTCCCCATTTTGAATCATTTCAAAAACTTTTTTAAACATAACCTGTGTACTTGGTCTGTCAATGACCTCATAAGAGACATTCATAGCTTTCTTAGACATAGTCGCCTTCATATAACTCATAACCTTTTGATGATGAAGTTCCATTCTAGCAGCAATGAATTGCTGAAGGACCGAGAGTATAAGCATAGAAAGCGTAATAAATAAGACACCTGTGATCATATACAGAGGTGCCTTGGAGTCTTCTATTGCTGATACAATAACTTTAGGTAGATACACACTACATAAAGGGAGCAGTAAGATAACAGGCACGTTGCCGAAGATATAAAAAAGTATAGAACGGTCACAGTGCCACAATGTGCTTACTGCAAAGAGCGTATTGCTCATAAAGCCATATTTAGGTTTTTCTTTTGTCATTTATTCACCTACCCCCTAGACGTTTTTTGATAAAGACTTGTCTAGTTTATCAGAAAATAAATTATATATCAATTTTTTATAAATAATTTAATAAAATTGTAAAATAACAATAATAAACATGTGTACAGGATAAAAAATATAAAAGAAATACTTACCTCGTTTCACCTTATTATCAGGTACATAATGAATAAGCGGTACAGCTAAGAGGGCAGGAAGCTGCATTTTAATCATATAACCTGCAAGTGCTGGATCGCTTAAGGTATAATAGAGGATAGTAAGAACACCTACGCTTAATGTGCTTAAGAGCATAGAAGTTTTATAAGTAATGCAATAGTAGAAGAGAATGACCATGGCCAGGCCATAAATTCCATAATCAGAATGACTTGCTGTTATAAACAGTATAAAAAGCATAATAAACCGTAAAAGTGAATGATCTTCACGAGGAGATGTTAAAAGATAGAGAACACCTAGAGCTGATAGAAAGGTTAGACCGATATTCCAATGTGTTAGAAGCTCAGCTGCAAAGTTCCCTCTATTATTTAAAAGTGTAAAAGGAATTTGGGCTGCTAGCGTCATAAGTAAGATTTTATAGGCGTAACGCTTTAGATTACTAGTATGAATGAAACCACAAGCAATTTTATAAGCAAAGATAGGCATAGCAATTCTACCTATAAGTCTTCCTACTAAGTAAAGTGAAGAAGAAGGGGGTAAAAAAGCAAGGGCTAGATGGTCAATGACCATAGTAATCATGGCTAGAATTTTTAACATAGAATACAACTCCATTTAAGATAATTTTTGATTATAGTATATCAAAGTCATACAGGAGAAATATATCAAATTGTGTGGTAGATATAAAATTTGATGCCTAGTAAAAAGTAAGAGTATGTTATAATAAGGAAAGGTATAGCGAATAAAATAAAAAGAGATAAACGGGTAGACAAGGAGCGAGATGATGAAAGGAGGAAGAGACTATTAAAAGAATGATTGGCGTTCGAACGCTTAAGACAGGATTAGGTGCTACAATTACTTTAATCATTGCGGATAGTATGGGATTGCAATATGCTACAGCGGCAGCGGTCATAACCATATTAAGTATACAAAGTACGAAGAGGCAATCCATTCAGATGGCAGTTAATAGACTTATTGCTACAGTTATTGCACTTGCGCTAGCTTCCGTAATTTTTATGAGTATGGGATTTAATGCACTTGCATTTGGTGTTTTTCTGGTGTTTTTTATACCTATTGCAGCAAAACTTAATATAGGAGAAGGGATTGTACCAGCATCCGTACTTGTAACACATCTTTTAACCTCAGGGAGTATTACAATTGCTTTGCTTGTAAATGAAATGCTTCTAATATTGGTAGGTGTTATTATTGCTTTAATTATCAACTTATATATGCCAAGTATTGAAAGTGAATTAAGTAAGTGTAGAAGAGATATAGAGGAAATGATGCATAAGCTTTTTATAGATATGGCTTATGCTTTAAGAGCACAATGTATTTCTATTGAAGAGGACATACTCTATAAAAAATTGGAAACAAGCATTAAGGAAGGTCAAGAGAAGGCCTATAAATATACCAATAACTATCTCTTTACAAAAGGATCACCCTTTGCGGAATACTTTAATATGAGAGCAAGTCAGTATCAAGTCATTACTTATATGAGAGAGCACTTCACAAAGTTCTTTATGTGTTTTGAAGAGACAGAAATTGTTGCAAGCTTTACAGAAAAAGTAGCAGACTGTATGCGAGGGACAATTACGGCTAAAGCTTTACTTGAAGAACTTGAAGAACTTAGAAATAACTTTAAGGCTTCTAAGCTTCCGGTTACGCGTGAAGAGTTTGAAAATCGTGCCATGCTTTATCAATTTCTAAATGATCTTGAGCACTTTTTGGAAATTAAGAGAGATTTTAGAGAAAGCTTAACAGAAGAAGAGTTTTTAGAATACAAAAAAGGATATGGCCTCTAAAAGGCATATCCTTTTTTGTATTCTACATAGCTACGAAGAAACTTTCTTTAGAGTAAAAGGACCATTATTTTTATGCTATTGATTAAAAGTATATAATTCACTACAATAAGGTTAGTAGCGTATCAAGAACCTATAAGAGGAGGTTAAGCGTGAAATATCTATTTATTTATTTAGTAGTCATCAATCTTATTGGATTTGTAATCATGTTCATAGATAAGAAGCGTGCAATAAAGAAGAAATATCGTATTCCAGAAAAAAATTTATTCCTTGTAGCCTTGATAGGCGGTAGTCTAGGGACTACACTAGGAATGGAAATGTTTAGACATAAGACAAGACATTGGTATTTTAAATGGGGAATGCCTTTGTTACTCATTATACAACTGATTTTGGCGTGGCTCATGGTGAGATAGAATAGTTAAATGAAGGAGCACACTTATGCATTTGAGAGATTTTATGAAAATGAAAAACTGGGCAGTTATAGGCGATGTAGATAATCCGCTTAAATATGCATATCAAATCCGTAATGAATTAAAAGAAAAAGGATATAAGACTTATGGGGTGCATCCACAGGGGACAGGATTTACCTATAAAAGGCTTCAAGATATACCAGGAATTATTGATATAGTAGATTTGTGCATTAATCCGCGCGATGGACTTAGTTATGCCCGGGAGATTGTAGAAATGGGAATAAAATATGTACTGATTCAACCAGGTGCACAGAGTGAAGAGGTACTTGCACTACTTAGAACAAATAAAGTAGAAGTACTAGAAGGATGTGCATTAGTTGGGCTTAGATTATATTAAATTAGATTAGATAGGAGGGGGAGCATGTTTCAATTTTATATGCCTACTAAAGTTATTATAGGAAGAGAATGTGTAGTAAAAGAGGGACATCTTTTAAAGGGGATAGGAAATAAGGCTCTCATTGTGACAGGGAGATATTCAGCTAAGAAGAATGGAGCTTTAAAGGATGTTGTTAAGGCATTAGAGGCGCAGAATATGGCTTACTGTGTATTTGATGAAGTTGAAGAAAATCCATCTTTAGAGACAGTAGAGAAGGCTAAAAATTTTGGAGTAGCGCAAGGTGTAGACTTTGTTATTGGTATAGGAGGAGGTTCTCCTATAGATGCTTCAAAGGCTATTGCAGTAATGCTTAAGCACCCAGAACTTACTGGAAGTACGCTGATAGGAACGAGTCTTAGTAGTGTACCTGTTATTGCCGTTCCCACTACTGCAGGTACAGGTACAGAAGTTACACAATATGCTATTGTAACAGACCATCAAGCAAAAACGAAGAAGAATATAGGTCATACTGTATTCCCTCAAATTGCTTTTGTAGATGCATACTATATGAAAGATATGCCTAAGACCATTACGATTCATACTGCAGTAGATGCTATGAGCCATTTAGTAGAAAGCTATTTAAGTGTTAAGAGTAATGCAGTGAGTGAGGGGCTCGTTGTAGAAGGTCTTAAGGCGTGGGGGAAATGTATCCCACAACTTCTGGATGGAGAGTTTACCTTAGAGGGTAGAGAATGTCTTATGATGGCCTCTATGCTAGCAGGGATGGCTATTGCTCAGACAGGCACAAGCTTGCCACATGGTATGGGGTATGCGCTTACTTATTATAAGGGCCTTCCTCATGGTCTTGCTAATGGCGTTCTTTATAAAGCTTACCTAAGAAGTTTTAAAGACCAATCTAAGGTGCAGAAACTACATGTATTACTGGGTCTTGAAAGCTATAAAGCCTTAGAAAAAATACTCGATGCGCTATGTAGGGTAGATATAGAAATAAGTAAAGAAGAGATTGCTTCTTATACAGAAGAAATGTGTGCGAATAAAGCAAAACTTCAAAATCATCCAGAACCTATCTCTAAAGAAGAAGTTTATAAAATTTATGCAGATAGTCTGCTTTAAGAATAAAACCTGATAGAGGTGTACGCGTGTGCACCTTTATCAGGTTTTGTTTTATATTTATTCTTCTATTATTTTTTCATCATCATAGAAATCTAAGAAGCTGTATTTTTGATTATTCATTTGATAACCTAAAACAACATCTACATTAACATTTTCAGCAGCTTTAAAAATAGACTTATCTACTAATGGATTCGTTTTCTTAAGAGTGGCAATGAGTTCTTTGATCTCGCGGCGCTTACTAGAGGTTTCTCCAGCAGCTACAGAACAGCCACAGTTCATAGCAGGGATACCATGAGAAGTTGTAAAGCTTTTGATAGATTCTTCTCTTATATAATAGAGTGGTCTAATAAGTTCTAAACCTTCAAAGTTAGAAGAATGTAGTTTAGGAAGCATAGTCTTGAAGTTACCTGCATAGAGGACATTAAGCATAGTTGTTTCAATAACATCATCAAAATGATGGCCTAGCGCTAATTTGTTACAGCCAAGTTCTTTGGCTCTTGCATAGAGGAAACCACGGCGCATACGGGCACACATATAGCAAGGATAATCGCCAGAGATACGACCAGCTACTTCAAAAATGTCTGAGTCATAGAAGTGCACAGGCAGATCTAAATGCTTACAGGTAGCGATAAGATTGTTTTTATTGACTTCATTAAAGCCGGGATCCATAGAAATAAAAATAGGGGTAAAGTTAATCTCTGTATGACGATGGAGCATTTGAAAAAGCTTTGCCATAAGGAGACTATCTTTACCACCTGAAATAGCAACTGCGATAACATCTCCTTCTTCAATCAGTTTATAATCCTTAATTGCCTTGATAAAAGGAGACCATATATATTTACGATAGTTCTTTTGAATGCTACGTTCAATTTGGGCTAAAGGTTTAATTTCCACAGTGACACCTCTCTTGTTAAAATAGTCAGCCCTCATTATAACAAGTTTATTTTGTATACTCAATAATAGAAGCTTTGCACCTTTTGGCTAACTTTTCTTTAGGAGAAAGTACAAAGCGGCTCCCCATGCCATCTTTCTGACTAGGGATAATAATGAGATCTACATCTTTTTGGTTAGCGACATGGATGATGGTATCTGTAGTAGGACCTATAAGACAAATGGTTTCATGTTCACAGTCATCAAGTAAGAGGTCAATTTTTTTAGCTATATCTTCCTGAGCCATTTGAACAAGATCGACATTGAGATTAGAGATGGAGTAAAGTAAGCTTGGATAAGAGTAACAATTAGTAAGAGTAAGTGGACTGGTAATATAGAGACAAATAAGCTTAGCACTATGTTCCTTAACGAGTGATTTAGTGTAGCGAATAAGTTCAGTGTCAAGGGTGTGGGTAATTGGGAGTAGGATAGTTGATGGTTTCATGGCAATCCTCCTTTATACTTATATAGTATGAGTATAACATAAAAATAAGCTGGATATAGGGGGGAATAGATTAGTTAAAGTGCTCAAAATTAATAAACTTTTTTGTGTTATCTGTCATATCCTCTTTGCCTTCAGGGGTAAAAAGGATTTTTATATTTTGTTTGGTAGATAGAGAAGTTTTGGGCTCTGGTTTATCACTACCTATTGTATAATAGAGATAGGCAGTTTCTTCTGGATATAAGTTTCCAAGACAAATCTTGCTTGTATCTGGTGCAAAGTCTAAACTGCCACGTTCTCTAACGACAAGTAGCTTAGAGAGTTCGGGTAGGGGACCATTAAGGCATAAGGTAACATTAGTAAGCATTTTTTCTGAGATATTGGTAATTTTAATATGATTTGTAATAGCCATAGTCTAAATCTCCTTTCCTAAAGTAACATGAGTTAGGCTTAATATAGTATATGAATGAGGACTATGAAAAATTGCATAAATGAAATGAAGTAAAAAAGGTGGGGCATCCTAAATAGAATGCCTCACCTTTCATATTTAAGCGAATATGCTTATTCACATCTTCCCCAAGTTGTTGTGTTTCTGCAAGGTGATCCAAAGTTGCTACAAGCGTCACAAGCGCAGTTACGGCTACGACGACGGCGGCGAGGTTCGATGCCAGGAGCGTGGTCATGATCATTACAGCTACAGTCGCAGTTACAGCCACAACCGCAGTTACAGCCACAACCGCAGTTACAGTTACAAGCGCAGTTACAGTCACAGCCGCAGTCATGATGACGACGGCGACGATGGCGACGGCGAGGTTCAATACCAGGAGCATGGTTGTGGTCATCGCAATCACAGTCGCAATCACAGTCGCGATCACAGTCGCAGTCATGATGGCGACGGCGAGGTTCAATACCAGGAGCATGGTTGTGGTCATCGCAATCACAGTCGCAATCACAGTCATGATGGCGACGGCGAGGTTCAATACCAGGAGCATGGTCGTGGTCATCGCAATCACAGTCGCAATCACAGTCACAGTCGCAATTACAGTTGCAATTACAGTCACAACCACAGCTACAACCGCAATCACAGTCAAAGTCAAAATCGCGGTTACGACGACGGTTACGACGACGTCTACGAGGTTCAATACCACAATCGCAGCCACAGCCACAGCAGCAATTATTGCAACCACAATCACAATTGCAGTCACAGTTGTTATCTATATCGCAGTTCCAAGGGCGACGACGTGGTTGTGGTGGGCATGCACAGTTACAACGATTTGTAAAACCATAACCAGCACAAGTTTGTATACGGATATTATTATTAGGTTCGCAAGAGTTACAATTAGAAGTTCCTACAAATTTACAATTACAAGACATAATATTCCTCCTTAAAAGAAAGATTAAAAGGTTACTTCACTACATATACTATGCAGGGGTGACAGAATTTGACATTATATATTTGAGAATAAAAACATAAATTTATAAAAATTAGAATATATATAGAGTGACAAGCTATAGTGAGGAGGAGGTTATGAAAGAGAAGTTTTTAGTCATGCAATTGGCAACTATCTTTGTAGGAAGTATTGTAGGGGCAGGACTTTCTTCAGGGAGGGAACTTAGTCAGTTTTTTTCAGAGTATGGATATAAAGGATTTATAGGACTTTTAATATGTGCAGTTTTTTATATATTAGTAGGCACCATGATTATTAATATAAGTATGAAGTATAAGGTAAAGTCATATAATGAATTTATTACACTTGTATGCCCCAAAGGTGTAAGTCAATTTACCAATATTATACTGAGTTTGTTTTTGGTAAGTAGTACGGCTATTATATTTGCAGGAAGCTCAGCAGTAGTTAATGAGTACTTTGGGATACCTAAATGGATAGGATTTACTCTGATGGTTGTATGTAGTATTGTATTTTTGCTTAGAAATACAGAAGGATTATTTGAAGTAAATAGTGTGATTGTACCGCTTTTAACTATTATTATGACAACTATATTTATTAGTTTTATCATGAGGTCACCAGAGACTATAAGCTGGGAGTACATAAAGAATTTACCTTGTGAAAAGAAAAATTGGCTGAGTTCAAGCTTTGTCTATACGGGGTTTAATATCATATCTGTGGTAGGTATTCTGGTACCTCTCACCTATGAACTTAGGAACCCTAAAGCCATTAAAAAGGGGATAGTATTGGGGACCTGTATTTTAACTTTAGTGAGTGGATTTATTGTTTTTCTCATGATGGTCAATAGTAGCTATCCAAAGTTATATGAAATTCCTATCTTACAAATTGCTATGCAAGGAGGGAAAGTATTACAGATAGGTTTATTAATGGTGATTTGGTTAGAAATGTTTTCTTCCCAAATCTCTAACATATATAGTTTAACAAGGTGTCTTGAAAGTAAATTACATATTTCATATAAGAAAGGTATTTTTTTTATATTAGCACTAGCAGCACCGTTTTCGCTGATTGGATTTAGCAAGCTAGTAGATATTTTATATCCTATTTACGGTGTACTGAGTTTAGCTTTTGTGATGTGCTCAGTAATTTTTTATGTAAAGGATAACCTTAAAGTAATTTCCTACAAAAAAGTATACGCAAAATCAAGAGAAGAAGCATAAGATATAGCATGGGTGTGTTATAAAATGCGTTTTCTAGGAAGATGTCCTAACCTTACAAAAAGGAGAGGCATCTTCTTTTTTACATTTTGTGCTAATAAAAGTAAATAATTTGAAAAATTTTAGAAAAGTTTAGTAAAGGTAAAATAAAGTAATTTGTAACATACATAAAAGTGTATTTTGGGCTAAGTTAACAAGAAATTTCAAGGAGTATGGACAAAATGATTATAAAACAAGAGAATTTAAAAAATAAAAATGTATAATATCTATAAAACACGGTTGACAATAGTTCGTTAACAATTTATAATTTAGTTAACAAAAACTTACTAAAAAAGAAATAAAATTATACTTTAAAAGATTTGTTAAGTGCTTTAATGCATCTAGTAAGAAGGAGCTAAACTTACATAGATGAATGGATTGTAGTAAGAAAAAATTAGCTAGAAAATCACATGAGGGGGCAGACCTATGAAAAAAACTCCGCAAGACACAGCTGTAATCGGAGCTAAAAAGTTAAGCTTTAAAGACAAAGCTGAAAACGTTTTAAAATGCTGGCAACTTTATGCATTTTTATTACCAGCTTTAGTTATCCTTATCCTTTTCTCTTATGTACCAATGTACGGTGTACAGTTAGCATTTAGAGATTACAACCCAATTATGGGGATTACAGGAAGCCCATGGGTAGGATTTGAACACTTCACACGTTTCTTCAATTCATACCAATTCAAACAACTTATTGGTAACACTTTAATCTTAAGTCTTTACTCTTTAATAGTAGGATTCCCTATTCCTATTATTTTAGCGTTAGCACTTAATCAAGTTAAAAACAGTAAATTCAAGAAATTAGTTCAAACAGTAACTTACGCACCACACTTTATCTCAGTCGTAGTACTTGTAGGTATGCTTGGGATCTTTTTCTCAGTAAATGGTGGTTTAGTAAACGAAGTTATTAAATTATTTGGTGGTGAACCAAAATTATTCATGGGTGAAGTTAAATACTTCAGACACATGTATGTATGGTCAGGGATCTGGCAAAGTATGGGTTGGAGTGCGGTTATTTACTTAGCGGCGTTATCAGGTGTAAGTCCTGAGCTTCATGAAGCAGCTACAGTGGATGGTGCTACAAAACTTCAAAGAATTTGGAACATCGACCTTCCAACAATTCTTCCAACAATCGTTACATTACTTATCCTTAACTGTGGTTCAGTTATGAGTATGGGATTCGAAAAAGCATTCTTAATGCAAAATCCACTTAACATGGAAAACTCAGAAATCATTGCAACATATGTTTACAAAATGGGTCTTATCAATGCAGAATACGGATTCTCAACAGCAGTTGGTTTATTCAACTCAATCATTAACTGTATCTTACTTGTAACAGTTAATAAGGTATCTAAGAAAATTGGACAAGACGGATTGTGGTAAGAAAGGAGGAGACATCAATGTTAGAAAAGATATTTGGAGAAGGCTTCAGCAAACAAGCAAAATCAGATAAGGTATTTGACGTTCTTAACTACATCGGTTTAGCGATGATTCTGTTACTTGTACTTTATCCACTTTACTTTATCGTAATCGCATCATTTAGTTCACCAGACGCAGTAGCAAGGGGTGAAGTTTGGTTATTACCAGTTGATTTCAGTACAGAAGGTTACCAAAGAATCTTCGAATACAAAGAAATTTGGACAGGTTACTGGAACTCACTTAAATATACAGTAGTAGGAACAGGTATTAACTTAATTCTTACTATTCCAGCAGCATTTGCTTTATCAAGAAAAGAACTTGTGGGTAAAAATGTGATCATGGCTCTTTTCACATTCACAATGTTCTTCGGTGGTGGTCTTGTACCAACATACTTACTTGTTAACAACTTAGGTATGAACAATACAATCTGGGCGTTAGTTCTTCCAGGTGCTGTAAGTACATATAACCTTATCGTAGCAAGATCTTTCTTCGCTCAAAGTATTCCAGAAGAGTTATATGAAGCATCTATCGTAGATGGATGTACTTACGCAAAATACTTCTTCAAAGTTGTATTACCAGTATCAAAACCAATCCTTGCAGTTATGTTCCTTATCTACGCAGTTGGTCACTGGAACTCATACTTTAGTGCATTAATCTACTTAACAGATAGAGGTATGTATCCATTACAAGTAATCTTAAGAGAAATTCTTATTCAACAACAATCTGTAGCAGGCGGAAGCATGGCAAATGCAGAAGCAGTAGAAGCTCAGAGAAAACTTTCAGAGATGATCAAATACGGTGTAATCATTGTTTCTTCATTACCAGTACTTTGTATTTATCCATTCGTTCAAAAACACTTTGTAAAAGGTATGATGATTGGATCAGTAAAAGGTTGATACGGTCCTCCTTTTGGAGGACCTATAATCTGTTTAGCAATAGAATCTGTTTAGTAATATAAAAAAAGAGAGGTATCATAGCATGACTAAATTTACAAGAGTACTTACTTTAGCAACAGCAACAGCACTTTTAGCTACTAGCTTAGTTGGCTGTTCATCAGACAAAGCTGCAACAAATGGTGCAGATAAAGTTGCAGTTAATGTAAACCTTGAAGGTTATCCATTAGTTGACCAACCAATTACATTACAAGCATTCGCATTTGGTGAACCAGGTGGCGGTGATTGGAAAGACTTCCCTGTGTTCCAAGCATTAAACGAAAAAACAGGTATTAATGTAGAATTCCAAACAGTAAGTGGTGATGGTGCTGAAGAAAAATTAAACCTTACATTAGCATCAAACAAATTACCAGATGTATTCTTCTCAGGTCTTAGTGATACAATGATCAATAAATATGCAAAAATGGGTCTTTTCTTACCACTTGAAGATTTAATTGATCAATATGCTCCAAACATTAAAGCTTTATTAGAAGAAAGACCAGAAATTAGACAAGCAATTACAATGCCAGATGGTCACATCTACGCGATTCCAGCAATCAACGGTAACTTAGATGGTAACGTACCAACTAAATTATACTTAAACAAAACATGGTTAGATAAATTAGGTCTTGAAGTTCCAAAAACAACTGATGAATTCAAAGCTGTTCTTGAAGCATTCAAAACACAAGATCCAAATGGAAATGGTCAAGCAGATGAAATTCCATTCACATATGAACCAACACCACCATACAACATATGGAATGGGGATACAGGTTTAAGTGGTGCATTCGGTGTAACAGACAGTACAGCAAACTTAATGCTTAGAGACGGGGAAATCATCTTCGTAGGTACAGATGAAGGTTACAAAGAATACATCAAATGGACAAGAGATCTTTACACAAACAAACTTATCGATGCAGAAATCTTTACACAAGACCATAACCAATACATGGCTAAAAGAGGTTCTGATTATGTAGGTGCTTACCTTACACATGGTCCAGCAGATGGAACAGCTACAGAGTGGATTGCAATTGAGCCACTTAAAGGACCAGAAGGTCACCAATTATGGTCACAATTTGAACATGGTATTGATAAAAACCGTGCGATTATCTCTGCTACAAACCAATACCCAGAAGCAACTATGAGATATATTGATTCATTCTTTGAAGTGGAAAATTCACTTAATCTTAGATATGGTAAAACTTTAGTAGAAGCTGGTGACGGCAAATACGAAGTTATTACTTTAGAGCCAGGTGTACAAACAGAAGCACCAGGTCCATACGTACCAACACTTGAAACACCAGAAAGAATTAATGAATACTTAGTTCAAACAGAAAGTCAAATTGCATCACAAGAAAGATATGCAATGTATGAACCATACTTAGCTGATGCACTTCCAATCTTCAACTTCACAGCTGAAGAATCACAAGAACTTTCAACTATGGCTACAGATATTAGAAACTTCGTTTCTGAGAAAAAAGCTAAATGGACAACAGGCCAAGCAGATATCGATGCTGAATGGGATAGCTATGTAGAAACTCTTAACAAAATGGGATTAGAAAGATACATGGAAATCTACAGAACAGCTTACGAAAGAAGTTTAGAACAACAATAATTTAATATAAAGAAAGGCTCTCTTCATCTTGAAGGGAGCCTTTCTAGTACAAAAAGGAGTAAATAAAAGTGGACGTTAAGAAATACGGTAAATTTTTATTATTAAATATTATTGGATCAGTACTTTATGGGTTAGGAATTCATGCTTTTACAGCACCACAGCAAATTGCACCCGGGGGAGCAAGTGGTATTGGGATTTTAGTGAACTATGTAACAGGATTCCCGATAGGTTTTTTTACATTCTTATTTAATATCCCGCTTCTTATTTTGGCATATAAATATGTGACCAAGAAATTTTTTTACAATGCACTTTTTTCAATTACTTTATTTTCATTTATAACGGACTATGTAGTCGTTCTTTTTCCTACTTATAAAGGTGATCCCCTCCTTGCATGTATATTTGGTGGAGTATTTATGGGAGTGGGGCTTGCTTTAGTACATATGGCGGAGTCTACAACAGGTGGACTTACGATTTTAGGTGTTATTCTTCAAAAGAAATTTCCTCAATTTGAGGTAGGCAAGCTGATTTTTGTGTTAAACTTAACAGTGGTAGGGGCATCCGCTATTGTCTTTAACAATATTGAATCAGTACTGTATGCTATTATTGCCATTTATATTTCAAGTATGTGTATGGATGGTATGATTTGCAGCCTTAATAATAATAAATTTGTTGTTATTATCTCAGATCATAATGAGGAAATCAAAACATATATTAGTGATTCTACACGTAAAGGGTTTACTATTATGAATGGGATAGGGGGGTACTCTGAATCGGATAAGCAAGTCATTTTCTGTGCACTTGGAAAAAATGAATATGTAACGATTAAAAAGATGATTCATACAGTCGATCCACATGCATTCGTCATTATTACAGATGCTAGTGAAGTTATAGGCAATGGTTTCAAAAGTATGATTTAGATTTATTATTTTATTGAAAATTTTGCACAGAAATGATAAAATAAGACATAAGTTACTTAACAAAACTTATAAAGTAAATTAAAGTAAAGTTTTTAGTTATTATTACCAAAAAGGAGTACACCATGATGAGACACAAACTTATTGGTTATGTGAACACAGCAGACTTAGTAAATGTTACAGATGCTGATGCAAAAAACCTTGATATCATCAATATCGCATTTGGTCATGTTATTGATGGTAATGTTACATGGAATGCAGCCACAGATGCTACAAAAGATCATATGGCAAGAATCAGAAACCTAAACCCAGAGATTAAATTCGTTTTATCTATTGGTGGATGGGGTGCTGGCGGTTTCTCAGAAGCTGCTTACACAGAAGAAGGTAGAAAAAATTTCTCTAAAACAGCAATTGATATCGTACTTGAGTATGGTTTAGACGGTTTAGACTTAGACTGGGAATACCCATCATACACAGTAGCTGGTATCGGTGGATGCAAAGAAGACAAACAAAACTTCACAGCATTACTTAAACAAATCAGAGATGATTTAAACAAATTTGAAAAGTACTACATGCTTACAATTGCAGCAGGTGGCGGAAACTTCTACCTTAAAGGTGTAGAAATGGACAAAGTTGCAGAGCAATTAGACTATGTACAACTTATGACTTATGATCTTCGCGGAGGATTCCAAACTCTTACAGGTCACCACACAAATCTTTATGCACCAGAAATTGATTTATTTGCAGCAAGTACAGAAGAAGCTGTTCGTGACTTCATGGCAGCAGGTGTACCAGCAGAGAAACTTGTTATCGGTGTTGCATTCTACAGTAGAATGTGGAAAGGTGTGCCAAATGTGGATAATGGTTACCTTCAAATGGCTGAAACAGTTGGTACATATGGACCAAGCTACGGCGATTTAGCACAAAACTACATCAACAAAAATGGCTTTACAAGACATTGGGATGATGTATGTAAAGCACCATACTTATTCGATGGAAGTACATTCATTAGTTATGATGATGAAGAGTCAATCTCTCACAAAATCAAATACATGAATGAAAAAGGCTTATTAGGTGTAATGTACTGGGAATACGGTACAGATGAGACACATACTTTAACAGGCCATATGAGAAAAGAAATAGAAAAACTTTAAGAACACTAATGAGAAGGTGAGTTTATGAATATTACAATTAACGAGGCAGTAAGTAGTCAAGTAAATATTGAAATGTTTTATGAAGACCAAATGCCAGAAAACTTAATGTATTTAAAAGGTATGTTTGAGGGAAAAGCGAAAGAACTCTACACACTTGTTACAAATGAAGAAGTTGTTAAATATACTTTACTTATAGGTCTTGGCAAAGAAGCCGAGCTTACACAAGAAATCGTAAGAAATGCTGTAGCTAAAGGGGCAAGAAGAGTAAGAGAATTAAAATTAGATGCAGCAAACATTAAGCTTGTTAAGTCTAACGTTTTAACAGAAGTACAAATGGTTGAAGCAGTGACAGATGCTATTTGTCTTGGGTTATATGCTTTTGATAAATATAAAACAGACAAACAAGAAGCAAGCGAACTTAAGTTTTCAATTCAAGAAGTCGTGGAAGTAGAAACTGCTAACAGATGTGTAAAAGAAAGAGAGCACATTGCAGCGGGAATCAACATGGCAAGAGATATCATAAACGAACCTTCTAATGTGCTCTATCCAGAGACACTTGCAAATATTATCACACAGTGTGGTAAAGAAAGCGGCTTCGAAGTAGAAGTTCTAGAAGGTGAAGCTTTAGAGAAACTTGGCATGGATGCCATGTTAACAGTAGGAAACGGTTCAGTAAATAAACCAAGACTTATCGTAATGCGCCATATGAACGCTGGCGATGAAGAAATTTTCGGCCTTGTAGGTAAAGGGCTTACATGTGATACAGGTGGTTACTCACTTAAACACACAGATTCAATGTACTATCAAAAAACAGATATGAGTGGTGCGGCAAGTGTTCTTGGAACAATGATTGCACTAGCTAAAAACAACGTAAAGAAAAATGTTATTGGAGTTATTCCAGCCTGCGAAAACGTAGTATCAGGCTGTAGCTATAAAGTAGGCGATGTGCTTACAACAATGGCAGGTAAAACAGTACAAGTATTAAATACTGATGCAGAAGGCCGTCTGGCTTTAGCAGATGCCATTACTTATATTATTAGAGAAGAAAAAGTAGGTAAACTACTTGATCTTGCAACACTTACCGGCGTAGCTGGTGTTACTTTTGGAAATGTATATACAGCGGCAATCTCAAATAATGATGCTTTCTATAATGAATTCCTTAAAGCTGCTGAAGTAGCAGAGGAGAAATTCTGGAGACTTCCTACAGATGCTCGTTACAGAGAGTGGATTAATAGTGATGTAGCTGATATTAAAAATACAGGGGCTGCAGGTGGCGGTACCATCACTGCAGCAATGTTCTTACAAGAATTTGTTGAAGAACACCCATGGATTCATTTAGATATCGCAGCAACAGCATGTGTTGACCCTGCTGTTCGTGATTATGAATTCAGAGGCGGTACAGGCGTAGCAATAAGAACTCTTTATGAGCTTATTAATAATTAATAAAATAATAAAATTATTAAATTATTGGAGGGGTTTATTATGCAACAGTGGTTTACAGATGCTAAATTAGGTATTTTCATTCATTACGGAATTTATGCAGTAAAAGGAATCGCAGAATCATGGTCATTCTTTAACGGAAGAATTTCTTATGAAGATTACATGAGCCAATTAGATGGTTTTACAGCATCTAATTTTGATGCTGAATACTGGGCTGATATTATTGAAAAATCAGGTGCTAAATATGCAGTTCTTACAACAAAACATCATGATGGGGTAGCATTATTCGATACTCAATACAGTGATTTAAATGTTGTTAAGAAAACTCCAGCTAAACGTGATATCGTAAAAGAATTCTATGAAGCAATTCAAAAACGTGGTATCCGTTCAGGTGTTTACTACTCACTTATCGACTGGTCACATCCAGATTACCCAAGTGTATATGAAGGTGGTAGAGTGCCAGAAGATTTATCAACAGTAAATAGATTTAACGCTCCAACAGATGGCGTTCAAGATGAAGCGAAATGGCAAAGATTCTTAGAATTTAACAATAACCAACTTCGTGAACTTCTTACAAACTATGGTAAGATAGATCTTCTTTGGTTTGATGGTGACTGGGAAAGAAGTGCAGAGCAATGGAACCTTCCAGAGTTCAAACATTACCTTCAAAGTTTTAATCCAGATATTATCATCAACTCACGTCTTCAAGGACATGGCGATTACAAAACACCAGAACAAGGTATTCCAATCACTCGTCCAGTAGGACCATGGGAATTCTGTACAACAATTAACTCTTCATGGGGTTACCAACATAAAGACAATAACTATAAATCATTAAAACAAATTCTTCGTATGTTCGTTGACTGTATCAGCATGGGCGGTAATATGCTTCTTGATATCGGACCAATGGAAGATGGTACAATTCCAGAAAGACAAGTTGAAACATTACTTGGTCTTGGTAAATGGATTAAAGAACACGAAGAAGCTATCTACGGCACAGAAGATGGTATTATGCAACGTTACTGGGCTGGTGGAAGCACACTTTCAAAAGATAAGAAAACACTTTACTTATTCGTACATGATACACCACAAGAAAGCTTATGCTTAAAAGGTTTATCAACACCAATCAAACGCATCACTGTTCTTCACTCAGGCAAAGAATTAACTCATGAAGTACACGGTGGTGTGCCTTGGTTCAACATTCCAGGTACAACATGGATTAACATTAGACCAGAAGATGCACACGAACATATCACAGTAGTTAAAGTAGAACTTGAAGACGAAATCGATATGTACGGTGGTTCTGGTGCAGTTGTAACACATAACTAAGAGATTATTCGCTAGGAGACTATTCATGAGCGTAAATTATAGAATTCCTCAAACTGATATTGAATTTAATCCTCCTGTCTATATGTGTAAAAAGGCTACTAAGCCTTTTACACTTGACGGGAATATTGATAAACCATTCTGGGAAGACATTCCTTTTACAGATTACTTCGTAGATATTGAAGGGGATAAAAGACCAATGCCTCGCTTTAAAACAAGAGCGAAAATGACATGGGATGATGAAAACTTCTACTTCGGAGCTGTTCTTGAAGGACCAGAAATCTGGGCAACTCTCACAGAAAGAGACTGCGTAATCTTCCAAGATAATGACTTTGAAATTTTTATTGATTCAAACTCAGATACACATGCTTACTTTGAATTTGAAATGAATGCACTTAACACAGTATGGGATTTAATGCTTACAAAACCATACCGTGATGGTGGTAAACCAATTAATGCATTTGATATCCAAGGTATGCAAACAGCTGTACATATTGATGGTGAGCTTAACAATCCAAAAGCAGACAACAAACGTTGGATGGTAGAGGTTGTTATGCCATTTGCTGTTCTTCGTCAAGGTCAAGATGATTACAACCGTAATCCAAAGGCTGGAGAATACTACAGAGTTAACTTTTCTCGTGTACACTGGAGAGTAGATGAAACAGAAACTGGATTTACAAAACAAATCAATCCTGAAACAGGTAGAAGCTACCCTGAAGATAACTGGGTATGGGCACCTACAGGATTAATTAATATTCACTACCCAGAATTATGGGGCTTTGTATTCTTCACTGAAGGGGATGAAACATATGAAATCCCTGAAGATGAATATACAAAATGGGAACTTAGAAGACTTTACTATAAACAACATGCTCACTATGATGAACACGGATGCTTTACAACTGATTTTGAAAAGCTTAAAGGTGAATGGAACTTTACTATTACACCAGAGATTGAAATCACAAAGAATGCATTTGAAATGAGAGCTACATCAAAAGACGGTAAGAGAGAGATTGTAATCTTCTCAGACAGCCGTACAATGATTACTGAAAAGAAATAAGGAGGCGCTTACATGATAGTATCTAATGAGTATAGACAGATTATTGAAGAGCGCTTTAATGAGGTAAGAGAGTTAGCTAAAGGCAGAAGTCATGAGTTATTTAGTGTTCTTGATACATGTAACGAAGACGAAGCAATTTGCCTTAAATACCTTTATGCCTTCATGCCAGAGCAAGACCTTGCAAACTATGATGGAGAATTATTCCTTAAATTTGTAAGAGCTGCTCTTGAAATGAGAAAACAAGTAGCTTGGGGAGAGAAACTTACGGACTCTTTATTCCTTAACTACGTACTTCAGTATCGCATCAACAATGAAAATGTTGAGTTCTACAAAGAAGCTTTCGCATCTGAAATCTTCCCACGTATTAAAGACATGAACATGCATGATGCAACCATTGAAACAAACTACTGGTGCTTTGAAAAAGCAACTTATCAGTCAACAGATATCCGTACAGCTTCTCCATTCACAGTACTTAAAAACACATATGGTAGATGTGGTGAAGAGTCTACACTTCTTACAGCTGCACTTCGCTCTGTAGGTATTCCTGCAAGACAAGTATACGCTCCAAGATGGGCGCACTGTGATGATAACCATGCATGGGTAGAAGCATGGATTGATGGCGAGTGGCATTTCTTAGGTGCTTGTGAGCCAGAAATGAAAATGGATACAGGCTGGTTTATGCTTCCTGCATCAAAAGGTATGCTTATCCACAGTAAACCGCTTTCAACACTTATTGAAGATGAAGAAATCGTATACCAAACAAAAGTAGCTACAGAAGTTAACCTTCTTAGCCATTATGCAGATACAAAACGTGTTACTGTTAAAGTAAAAGATGCAAAAGGTAATGCACTTGCTGGAGCTCATGTACGTTTTGAGCTTATCAACTACTCAGAACTTTTTGCGCTTGCAGAGCTGGAAACAGATAATAACGGCGAAGTAAGCTTCTTAACAGGATTTGGTGACCTTATGATTTGTGCACATAAAAATGGGGCACATGCATATGGACAAATGGATGTAAGAAAAGAAGATACTTTAGAAATTACAGTACCTGATGCATTCGTAAAAGAAGAAGGAATGAGAGAATTTACACTTATCCCAGCAACAGGTAAAAATCCTGTAGAAGAAGAGTTAGCAGAAGATGTTAAAGCAAAACATGAAGCAAAACATAGTAATGCATTAGCAATCCGCGCAGCATTTAAAGATACTTTCTACACAGGAGAAAGAGCAGAAGCTTTCGCAAAAGACTATGCACCATTTGAAGCAGAAGTTAAAGAGGCTATGGAAAAATCACTTGGCAACTACGCTGAGCTTATTAAATTCTTCCAAGATGAAGAGACAGCTGAGCTTTTAGAGTGGAAAGTGAAACTTTTAAGTATACTTAACAAAAAAGATTTCACGGATATTACATTTGAAATCCTTAAAGCTCATCTTCAAGGTGCTATAGCATTTAAAGATCAATATGAAGAAGATATTTTTGTAAATCATCTTCTTGCTCCAAGAGTTGTATTTGAAATGATTACAGCTTATAGAGAAGGTCTTGTAGCAAGTTTTGATGAAGAAACAAAAGCTAACTTCATGGCTAATCCTAAAGCAATTTATGAATATATTTTAAGTGAAGTAAAAGCTGGCGAAGAAACAGAGTATTCTACTTTCTACGCAGAACCAGAAGGTTTACTTAAACTTAAAGTAGGTAACAAAGTTTCAAGAAAAGTATTATTCGTAGCAATCTGTAGAAGCTTTGGTATCCCTGCTAAATTCAATAAAGATGACCAAACTGTATCTTACTTTAAAGAGGGTAGCTGGGTAACTTTAGGTACACATGGTAAAGAAGTTAAGAAAACAAGCAAACTTACTTTAGTAAAAGAAAATAAAGAACAAGCATTTGATTACTACAAAAACTTTACAGTAGGTAAACTTGTTCATGGTGTTTATAGAAGCTTTGAACTTGAGGGCGTATCATTTGAAGAGGATACTTTAGAGATAGCTGTAGAAGCAGGTCGCTATCGTATCATTACAACAGATAGACAAGCTGATGGAACAATCCATGGGCGTATGTACTATGCAGAGGTATCAGAAGGTGAAGAGGCAGTTATTACAATTGATATTTCACGTAAAGAAGATACAAAGCATGTTGTAGAGTTAAAGGATGCTACTGTAAAAACATTAGAAGGCGAAACAAGACAGCTTAAAGATCTTGTAGGTGCTGAGCAAGCAATCATAGCATATCTTGAAGTAAGTGGGGAACCAACAGAGCACTTGCTTAATGAAATGCTTGATAGCTTAGATAAATACTCTACACTTAAACCACACATTTTATTCATGCTTAAAGATGCATCAGATATTAATGACCCAACTCTTGCCAAGGTGCTAAAAGTGCTTCCTCATATCGAGCTTTATGTAAGAGAAGAAGAAGTAAACCTTGATCATTTATATGAAGCATTTGAAATCCATGATAAAAAACTTCCATTAGCTTATGTTATGCATGAACCAATGAAAGCAAAATATGCATGGGCTGGATACAATGTAGGTATTGGTGAATTGTTACTTAAATATTTAGGTTAAAAATAGAAAAATACTTAACGAAAAGCTTGACTTGGAGGACTAGGGGAAGAGATAATAAAGAGGAGACTCTTGTTAGATGAGGGGAGTAATACATGAGAAGAAAAAAAGAAGTTACCATGCAATTTATTGCAGACCAGCTGGGAATCAGTAAAGTTACTGTATCTAAAGCATTAAAAGGTCAAGATGGCGTAAGTGAGGAACTTAGAAAAAAGATTAAGGAAGTAGCTGCGCAGTTAGGATACAAGCTCCCAGGCAGTGAACAAGCTATAAGTACGCCTAAAAATATAGTTATTATGGTTCAAGAAAAATACGTAGATGCAAGAGAGTATACAACTTTCTATCTTCGTTTTTATCAAAAGTTAGCATCCAGTTTAACAAGAAGAGGTTACATGTGTAATCTTTATCCACTTGGAAGTAATATGCCTAGTGCTCAAGAAGTAAACAAAATGTTTATAGATAATGGCATTAGCGGAATCATCGTACTAGGTGATGTTAAGAAACAACATATTGAGGTGATTAAGGAATTAAATATCTCTATGCTCTTTCTTGATTGTTATAATGCAGATGTGAATGTAGACTGCATTGTAACAGATAATTACTATAGTACATTTGAGATTACCAACTATTTAATTAGATGCGGCCATAAATCTATTGGATTTGTAGGCAATATCAATGCAACAAGTAGTATTCAAGATCGTTTTTTAGGTTACTGCAGATCACTTATGGGTTCAGGACTTCCGATTAATAACAATTGTATTATTTCTGATAGAGATGATTCTAATGAAGAAGTTGATTTTATCCTCCCAGAGGAAATGCCAACAGCTTTCGTTTGTAACTGTGATGATACAGCCTATAAATTTGTCAAGCATCTTACTGAAAAGGGCTATAAAGTTCCAGAAGATGTATCTGTTGTAGGTTTTGATAATGATATCTATGCAGAAATTTCTTATCCTAAGCTTACAACTGTGGCAGTAGATTTAGACGTTATGACACAGAAGGCAATAAATCTCATCATTGAAAAAGTTGAAAATGGTGACAAGGACAAGCAAAGTAGAATCTTTGTATCAGGTCAAGTCATTTATAGAAATTCTGTAAGCAAGATCAATTAATGATTTTATATAGCTTAATTTAGTTAAAAGGAGAACAATCATGACTAAAATTATTGGAAATGCTTTACCAAATATTCCATGGCAAGAAAGACCAGAAGGTTGCACAGACGTTGTTTGGAGATATTCAAACAACCCTGTTATCAAAAGAAATGCAATCCCATCATCAAACAGTATCTTCAATAGTGCTGTAGTACCATTCGAAGGTAAATTTGCTGGTGTATTCAGATGCGATAGCAAATCAAGAAGCATGGATATCTTTGCTGGTTTCAGTGAAGATGGAATCAACTGGAATATTAACCATGAACCAATTACATTCGAAGGTGAAGATGCAGAAATTCTTAACAGAGAATACCGTTATGACCCACGTGTATGCTTCATCGAAGATAGATACTACATCACATGGTGTAATGGATACCATGGACCAACAATCGGTGTGGCTTACACATTCGACTTTAAAACATTCCACCAATTAGAAAATGCATTCTTACCATATAACAGAAATGGTGTATTATTCCCAAGAAAAATCAATGGTCTTTACGGAATGGTAAGTAGACCATCTGATACAGGACATACTCCATTCGGAGATATCTTCTATAGCCAATCACCAGATATGGAATTCTGGGGTAAACATAGACATGTAATGTCAACTGTAAAAGGTGACGACTCTGCATGGCAATCAACAAAAATCGGTGCAGGCCCAATCCCTATCGAAACTTCAGAAGGTTGGTTAATGATCTACCACGGTGTTCTTAACAGCTGTAATGGTTTCGTATACAGCTTCGGTGCTGCTATCCTTGATCTTGAAAAACCATGGATCGTTAAATACAGAACTAAACCATATCTTCTTTCACCACAAGAATTATATGAGTGCGTAGGCGACGTTCCAAACGTTGCATTCCCATGTGCAGCTCTTACAGATGCTGAAACAGGAAGAATTGCAATTTACTACGGATGTGCAGATACTGTAACAGGTCTTGCATTCGCACAAGTTGATGAATTAGTAGAATACATCAAAAACAATTCTCTATAATTAGAATAAACGAGGAGGCTCGGGGTATATGTTCTTTACTGATAGAAAATTAGAAGCGAGACTTTATGAATTAGCAAGTTATCGTTACAGAGATATTATTCCATTCGAGTCCCTATTTGCCAAAGAAGACACTGCTGGTGTCTCTAATCCAGAAATCCCAACAAGCGATGCTTGTTGGGATTTAATGGCAGTAGGGGAAAGATGGAGTGGTCGTGACCGTTATTTATGGCTTAGAAAAACTATGAGTGTACCTAAAGCATGGGAAGGGAAAAAAATCGTTGGTATTTTTGACTTCGGTAGCACTGGAGGAGGAAATAACTCAGGATTTGAATCTATGCTTTACATAGAAGGTAAACCATACCAAGGTGTGGACTCTAACCATAAAGAAGCGTTCTTTGATAGTAACTATGCAGGAAAAGATTTAGAACTTGTATTTAGATTATGGTCAGGTCTTGAAGGTGGAGGGAACCCAACTCCTCAAGAACATCGTATTAATCGTGCAGATTTAGCATGGCTTGATGAAAAAGTTGATGACCTTTTCTTCATGACCCGCGTAATTTTAGAGACACTAAAGGTTCTTAATGAATTTGATCCAGTAGTCCCACAACTTAGAATGGCACTTGATAAAGCCTATAAACTTATCGACTGGTCTTATCCAGGTAGTGAGGCGTTCTATGAATCTGTGCATGCAGCAGACGACCTTCTTAATGAACTCATTGATAGCATGGATAAAAACAGCCTAGTAAAAGTAAAGTGCGTAGGACATACACATATTGACGTTGCCTGGTTATGGAGACTTAAACATACAAGAGAAAAATGTGCACGTTCATTCTCAACAGTACTTCGCCTTATGGAGCAGTACCCAGAGTATACTTTCCTTCAAACACAACCTCAGCTTTATGAATACATTAAGGAAGATCATCCTGAAATGTTTGAAAAAATTAAAGCTAAAGTTAAGGAAGGAAACTGGGAAGCTGATGGCGGTATGTGGGTTGAGGCTGACTGTAACTTAACATCAGGGGAGTCTTTAACAAGACAGATCCTAGTAGGCAGTAAATTCTTCAGAGAAGAACTTGGTCAAGAAATTAAATACTTATGGCTTCCAGATGTATTTGGATATTCTTGGGCACTTCCTCAAATTCTTAAAAAGTCAGGCATTCCAATGTTCATGACAACTAAAATAAGCTGGAACCAATACAACCGTATGCCACATGATACATTCAAATGGCGCGGTATGGATGGTAGTGAAGTTTTAACACACTTCATTACAGCACCAGAACCTTGGAGTCAGCCAGGTTCATGGTTCTACACATATAATGGCCATCTTACACCAAAAATCGTAAAAGGTGTATATGATGCTTATAGTGATAAAAATCTTACAGATGAACTTCTTATTTCCTTCGGTTATGGTGATGGCGGTGGCGGTGTAAACCGTGATATGCTTGAATACAGAAGAAGAGTAGATAAAATGCCAGGACTCCCAAGTCTTGAGACAAGTAAAGCTGCTGATTACTTCAAAGGCCTTAGAGAAAAAGTAGAAAATACTGATGAGTATGTTCACACATGGGATGGAGAACTTTATCTTGAATACCATAGAGGAACTTATACAAGTCAGGCATATAACAAAAAAATGAACCGTTACCTTGAAAACTACTACCGTAATGTAGAGTGGTTAACAGCAATGGATGCTATTAACAAAGGTGATATCAAGGAAGCTAAACAAGATGAGCTTACAGAAGGATGGAAAATCATCCTTACTCATCAGTTCCACGATATTATTCCAGGTTCATCTATTAATGAAGTATATAAAGATAGCCATGTAAACTATGAAAAAGCAGAAGCTATTGCAAAAGAAATAGAACAAAGCGTCTTTACAAATATTATGGGTGCTGAAGAAAGCACATGGACTGTTATTAACAATACAAACTGGAACCGTAGCGACTATGCACATATTGTGACAGAGGCAAAAGGTCAGTTTGTAGATGAAGCAGGAAATGTCCTTAAAGCTCAGGAAACTCACAATGGTTATGTGGTTTATGTGGATAATATACCTGCAATGGGATGGAAAGTAATCAAACTTGTGGATAATACATCAAATAGTGTAGAAAATACTACAAATGTATTTACTTTTGCTGACGGTATCATTGAAACACCATTCTATCATGTAGAGCTTAATGAAGTAGGTCATATGACTTCACTTGTAGATAAAAAGGCAGATCGCCAAGTACTTGCAAAAGGTGCAAAAGCAAACGTTATTCAAATGTTTGAAGATAAACCTCTTGCACATGAAGCTTGGGATATTGATATCTATTATCAAGAAAAAATGAGAGAAGTAACAGACCTTACACGTATGGAAGTTACTGAAAAAGGTCCTCTTCATATGGTTGTTCGTCTTGAATGGAACTATATGAATACAAAGATTAAACAAGATATGACTTTCTATGTGGAAGATAAACGTATTGACTTTAAAACATGGGTTGACTTTAGAGAACGTAAACAACTGATGAAAGTTGCTTTCCCAGTAGATATTCGTTCAACTTATGCAACTTATGATGTACAATACGGTAACGTACAACGTCCAACACATTGGAATACAAGTTGGGACTGGGCACGTTTTGAAACTGTAGCACATAAATGGGTTGACCTTTCAGAACGTAACTATGGTGTCAGCTTAATGAATGATTGTAAATATGGTCATGATATTAAAAACAATGTGATTAGACTTACACTTCTTAAATCAGCAACACATCCAGATACAGAGCAAGATCAAGGTGAGCATGAATTTACTTACTCACTTCTTCCTCATGAAGGTAGCTGGGTAGATGCAGATACAGAAATCCGTGCTTACTATCTTAACAATCCACTTAAAGTAGAAGCAGGTAAAGCTAAAGAGGATGTATACAGCTTCTTAAATATTGATAATAAATATATCGAAGTAGATGCTGTAAAACGCTCAGAAGATGGCAAAACACTTGTAATCCGCTGCCATGAATACACAGGCGGTAAACAAAAAGCAACAATTACTTTAGATGCAAAAGTTAAAGGATGGCAAGAATCTAACCTTATGGAAAAACCAGAAGGTGACCATTTCATATCAGAAGCTATTACACTTGAATTCGGACCATATGAAGTTAAAACTGTATTAGTTGAACTTTAAGATATAAAAAGAGTGCTGTAAACTAGATTTCTAGTTTACAGCACTCTTTTTTCTGCTTGGAGATAGCGTATAAGTGCAGATAGACAGCAAACAAATACACATATAAATCCCATAACATTAATAAAAGCAAGGCTATCTTTAGCTGTTACGAACCAAAGAACTAAAGGAATAATAAGTATACGTGATAGATAGATGAACTGTGTAGTTTTGATATAAAGCATATATAGGGTAGAAAAAACTACAAGTAGGCTTATGGTAATAAAGTTCAATAAAGGTACATTAAACAATGGAAGTGCCCATAAAATACAAATAAATAATGCAATTAAAATTCCAATGGCATAGTCAATTTTTTTAGTCATACAAGTTCCCCCCTAGAATAAACTTAGATGAAATTAATGTATGTATTATACAATGCAAAATTAAAAAATAAAATAATTTTATATAAAATTATTAAAAATAAAAATAAAATTATTGCAATAAAATAAAAATTAGTTTAAAAAGGAGATTGTAAAGCTAAAAAGAGTTTTGTAATAAAAAATAGAAAACCACAAAAGACAACATGTTTACGATAAGAAATACTAGAATAATCTAATCATCAGGCCCTAATACCTGTAATAGCCTATACTAAAAAATATATAAGAAATAAATTTAATAGAAAACACTTAAGCAGTTTGGTGAACCATTTTATTTATAGAAAGTAGTTAGATTATATAAGGTTATCTAGATAAATTGTATATAATAGGCAAGTGTGACTATAAATTAAATAGATGATAACAGAAAAATAAATATTTTTAAATATATTATTAAAATTATATATAAATATATTGCATAATAAAAATTAAGATGATAATATAAAAAATAAACAAACAAAAAAAAGATAAATCCATACAAATACTGTATAAATTTTGCACAATCTAAAATATGGAGAAAAGAGCTTTCACAACATGAAGTTAACCGTTTAGTAAAATTAATTAAAGGAATGAATCACAAAGACATTCAAAATTATAATTTGAAAATTTAGGGGGAACTTAAAATGGCAAATACATATCGTTTAAAAGGACAATTACCAAAAATCGGGATTAGACCAACAATCGATGGCAGAAGAGAAGGCGTTAGAGAATCATTAGAAGACCAAACAATGTCTATGGCAAAAGCAGTAGCTGAGCTTATTGAAGGGACACTTAGACATCCAAATGGTGAGAAAGTAGAATGTGTTATTGCAGATACTACAATTGGTGGAGTAGCAGAAGCGAGTGCATGTGAAGCCAAATTCGAAAAAGAAAATGTAGATATCTCTATTACAGTTACACCTTGCTGGTGTTATGGTGCTGAAACACTTGACCTTAATCCTCATAGACTTAAAGCAATTTGGGGCTTTAATGGAACCGAAAGACCAGGTGCTGTATACCTTGCTTCTGCAGCAGCAGCACATGCTCAAGCAGGTCTTCCAGTATTCTCAATCTATGGAAAAGATGTTCAAGATGCAGATGATAGAACAATTCCATCTGATGTAGAGGCTAAAATCTTAACTTTTGCTAAAGCAGGTCTTGCTGTAGCACATATGAGAAATAAATCTTACTTATCAATTGGTAATGTATCTATGGGTATCGCAGGTTCAATTGTAGATCCACATTTCTTTAGTGACTACTTAGGAATGAGAACAGAGTATGTAGATATGATTGAAATTATGAGACGTATTGAACTTGAAATTTACGATAAAGATGAGTATGAAAAAGCTCTTGCATGGGTAAAAGCAAATTGTAAAGAAGGTATAGAAATTAATAAACCTCATCTTGTTAAAGATGCAGCAGGTAAAGAAGCTGATTGGGAATTCGTTGTAAAAATGACACTTATTTGCCGTGACCTTATGGTGGGGAATGAAAAACTTGCTGAAAAAGGTTTCATTGAAGAATCAAATGGACACAATGCCATTGCTGCAGGTTTCCAAGGCCAAAGACAATGGACAGATTATAAACCTAATGGTGACTTTATGGAAGCTATCCTTAATTCATCATTTGATTGGAATGGCACACGTGAAGCTTTTGTTGTAGCAACAGAAAATGATGCACTTAACGGTGTACCTATGTTATTTGGTCACCTACTTACAGGTAGATCACAAATTTTCTCAGATGTGCGTACATATTGGAGTCCTGAAGCAGTTGAACGTGTAACAGGACATAAATTAGAAGGTAGAGCTGCAAACGGTATTATCCACCTTATTAACTCAGGAGCAACAACACTTGATGCAACAGGTAAACAAAAAGATGTAAATGGAGAACCTGTTATGAAACAATTCTGGGACATTACAGATGAAGAAGTAAAGGCTTGTCTTGATGCTACAACTTGGCCATCAGCTAACCGTGAATACTTTAGAGGGGGCGGTTACTCATCATGCTTCCTTTCAGAAGGTGGTATGCCTGTAACTATGAGCCGTGTATCAATGGTTAAAGGACTTGGACCAATTCTTCAAATTGCTGAAGGTTACACAGTTGATCTCCCAGCTGATGTACATGATACACTTAACAAACGTACAGACCAAACATGGCCTACAACATGGTTTGCTCCAATCTTAACAGGTGAAGGTGCATTCAAAGATGTCTATAGTGTTATGAATGAATGGGCTGCTAACCATGGTGCAATTAGCTATGGACATATTGGAGCAGACTTAATTGCACTTGCTTCAATGCTTAGAATTCCAGTAGCAATGCACAACGTATCAGAAGAACGTATTTTTAGACCAAAAGTTTGGAGTGCATTTGGTACAAAGGATATGGAAGGTGCAGACTTTAGAGCATGTAAAAACTACGGACCACTTTACAAAAAAGCTTAGGAGGCTGCCACTATGAATAAAGCTTACATTGCATTTGACTTAGGTGCATCAAGTGGAAGGTTGATGCTAGGTATTGATAAAGAGGGAAAGATAGAACTAGAAGAAGTACATCGTTTTCCTAATGACCCTGTTGTTATGAATGGAACTATGTATTGGGATATACCAAGACTCTTTCATGAAATGAAACAGGGCTTAAAGAAAGTAGCCTTAAGAAAAGATGTAAGCATTCAATCCATGGGGATTGACACCTGGGGGGTGGATGGTGCGTGGCTTGATGAGAATGGGCAGATGATTAATCTGCCTATTCATTACAGAGATGGCAGAACAGCAAAAGTAATAGATGAAGTAGAAAGCATTATATCTGAAGAAACATTATATGGTATAACAGGTATACAAAAAGCAGCTTTCAATACTATTTATCAGCTTTACTATGATAAGAAGTATAATTCTATTATTAAAAATCATGGTAAGAAGTGGCTCTTTACACCAGATTTATTAGGCTATTTGTTTACAGGTAAAATGTATAATGAAGCAACTATTGCTTCAACAAGTGGACTTATTGATGTAGAGACAAAAGGCTACAGCAAAGAAATTTTTGATAAGCTGAATCTTGATAGGAACGTAATGTGTGAGTTAGTACAACCTGGTACACAGGTAGGCACACTTACAAAAGCTATTCAAGAAGAAACAGGTCTTGGTCCTATTCCTATTATAGCAGTAGGAAGCCATGATACAGCTTCAGCAGTAGTAGGAGCTGAGATTGAAAAGGAAGATGAAATGTATCTTGTATGTGGTACATGGTGCCTTATGGGGCTTGAAGTAAGTAAGGCTCAATTAGAAGAGAAGGCTAGATTAAGTGGCTTTACCAATGAGGGAAGTGCTAAAGGCAAGGTGAGACTTCTAAAAAATATTAATGGTCTATGGATTTTACAACAACTTAAAAAATGTCTAAATGATAAAGGTTTAAAAGTAGATTTCCCAGATATTATAGAAGAGGCACGCAAAGTAAACCATGAGTATGCTATTGATATAGTAGATGAACGCTTTATGGCACCTATCAATATGGAACAGGAAATTATTGCTGCATGTAAAGAAAAATATAATGTGCAGTTAGAAAGTATAGGTGAAGTGGCTACAGCTGTGTATAACGGCTTAGGGAAACTTTATCAAGAGACGGTTCACCAGTTTGAAGAATTAATTGGTGAAGAAATAAGTACTATTCGCATGGTAGGTGGCGGAACAAAGGATGCACATCTATGTGAAGTGGTAAAACAAACAACACACAAAGCGGTTATTAAAGGGACAACTGAAGCATCTGCTATGGGCAATGTCCTTGTGCAGAAGAATACTCTCTGTTTATAAAAAATAAGCTAGATTGAGCGTTGTGAACTCAATCTAGCTTATTTTTTGATGAAAAATTTAGCTTATTATTTTTTATCTTTTAGTTCTTCCTTGTTCGTGTCATCTTGGAACCATTTGCTGCTTGTAGTAGGATTGCTAATAATTCCTGCTAGAACTAAAATACCTAGAAAAGCATTAACAATCTCTTCATAGCCGTCGGGAATAATTTGAATACCTAAGCCAGAAAGAAGAAGCGGAATAAAGGCAGCAATGGCAGCCCATAAACCATAGTTACGCCATCTATTGTTGTTTGGCATAGTACTTCCCTCCTATACTAATAATTGAAATAAAATTATATTTCAATATAGTATATGGAGTATAGTACATATTTGTGTTATATATTTTGGACTAAGCAAGACGCTCTATCATATAGTCATCTTCAAATAATCCTATATATTTATTACCCTCTTCGTCTTCATAGGTACCTTTTCCATGCATTTTGCCATCTACAAGGTCACCAGTATATTTATGGCCGTTAGGATAGTGGAGTGTGCCATGACCTGTAATATGGCCATCTACAACTTCTCCGATGTAGGAACCTCCTTGGAGGAAATTAATTTTTCCTTTACCATTTGGCTTATCATCTACTAATTCACCTTCATACATACCAATGCCTGGGAGCATAACACTGCCGTGAGTAGAACTTAACATGTAATCTTCTTCGAAGATGCCTTGGTATTTCGTACCGTTATCTTCTTCATACATACCTTCACCATGCATCATACCATCTTTAAATTCACCTATGTATTTATGACCATTTGCAAAAACTTTCATACCCTTGCCAGTAAGTTGGCCTTGTACTACATCACCACGGTACATAGAACCATCTTCATAGTTATAAGTACCTTTACCATGAGGGACACCTTCTACTACATCACCTTCATAAGTGCCAATGCCACCAAGTGTAAGTTTGCCGCGTCCTGTAGCAACGCCATCTCTAAATTCACCTTCATAGAAGTTACCATTAGAGAAAGTGCAAGAACCATATCCTTGGAGCTTGTTATTCATAAAAGTACCTTCAAAAATAGTACCTTCTGCAGTATAGAAAATACCCTTGCCTTCACGTACGCCATTTAGAAAAGCCCCCTTATGATAAGAGCCATCTGCCCAATGATAAACACCTTTTCCAGTTTGTTCCCCTTTATAGAAGTCACCTTCATAAGACTCACAGTCGTCTAAATAGGCTATGCCATGACCATGTGGTTCACCACTTCTGAATTCACCTTTATAGATAAGTTTACCTGCTTCATTATAAAGCTTACCTGTTCCATGAAACATAGGACCTTTCATAGCACCTTCATACATGATATTGCCATTTTTATGGTATAATACTTCATCTTCGTATACATCATCTTTTTGGGAAAATAAAGATTTAAGTTTATCGAACATTTTCGGATCCTTCCTTTGTATAAATTATAGTTATATTATACCATCTTTGACTTAAAAAAAAATAGTTTATACGCCGAAAAGGTAGACAGTTAGTAGATAAGACATGGTAATCCCCACTAGAGATGCCAGAAGAGCACCAACAACAGTATAACGACTGTTTTTTATCTTAATGGACATAAAATAAACAGACATGGTATAGAAAATACTTTCTGTACATCCAAACATGATAGATACAAGCCTGCCAATGAAGGAGTCGGGACCGTAATTCTTAAAAATATCAAGAATAAGCCCTGTGGAAGCAGAAGAAGAGACAGTGCGCATAAGGGCAACAGGAATAACTTCTGTTGGGAAACTAGAGAATGAGACAAGAGGGCTAAGTAGCCTTACGAGCCCGTCTAAGGCACCAGAAGTTCTAAGCATGGCTATACCTAACATGAGTGCAACAAGAGTTGGAAGAATAGAAAGGACTACATTAACACCTTCCTTTGCACCATCTACAAAAGATTGAAATACATCTACTTTCTGTATAAGTCCATAGACAACGATGAGAAACATAACAGTAGGTACAAGAAAATCTGATAAGGTTACGAGAAACTTCATCTAATCATTCCTCCTATACATACATTTTGCAAAGGTAATAGCTACAAGGGTAGAAAGAGCTGTAGCAATAATAGAAGGGCCTATAATTTCTGTAGGATTAGCAGAACCATATGCACTTCTGTAGGCAATTATATTAATAGAAACGAGCTGGACAGTAGAAATATTGACGATAAGGAACATACACATGGCATGGGTAGCAATTGTAGGATGGGTCTTATTAAGTTTTTGAAGCTCTATCATTGCTTTAAGTCCAGGAGGTGTAGCAGCCCAACCAAGTCCTAAAAAATTAGCTATAATATTTGTGGCAATATATTTACGGGCAGGATGGTTACGAGGTACATCAGGAAATAAAAAGTTAAGAATGGGTGTCATGCGGTTAGCAAGAGCATCTATAAGATGTGCATTTTCTGCAATACGCATAACCCCCATCCACATGGCTAATGCGCCACATGAGGAAATACAGATTTCAACAGCAGATTGACTTGAATTTAATATGCTTTGCGTCATCTGCTGCATATGGCCACCGAATAAAGCCATAAGCATGGAGAAGATAATCATAGCTCCCCAAAGATAATTCAGCATAATATCGCTCCTTACACATAATAAAATAGACTTGTCTCTATAACTATATGCAGCAAGATGGACAAACTTTACACAAAAAGGGTACAAATTACATGGTAAAAAAATCAATTAATGGGAATCAAATTAAGAACTACAAATACTATAAGCAGGAAATTCGACAAAAAAATAAAAAAATATAAAAATAATAGGTACGAATTATGCAGTAATACAATATTATATTAATGAATTGATAAAAAAATCTAAAAAATCGATAAAAATTTACAAAACATCAATTGACTTTTATTGCTAATTATGGTACTTTATTATTACAGAAATTAGAAAAATCTACATGGGTTGACAATATTTTTTAAAAGGGAGAGGATTTAAGTGAAATCAACAGGGATCGTAAGAAAAGTCGATGAGTTAGGACGAGTTGTATTACCAATTGAATTAAGAAGAAACCTTAATATCCAAGAGAAAGATTCATTAGAAATTTTTGTAGATGATGAAAAAATCATCCTTAAAAAGTATGAACCAGCAGATATCTTTAATGGAAGCATGGATGACCTTATTGACTACAAAGGTAAAAAAATATCAAAAGCTACCATTGTAGAACTTGCTAAAATTGCAGGACTTAAAGTAGCAGAATAAACATATTTAACTATAAAAAGAGCTCCCTAAATAGGGAGCTTTTTATTTGTTTCATAATTCGTTTAATCCATATAAAGGTCAGAGAACTCAATATCTACTTTATCACTACCTGTCATATAAGTATAATCTAGGTCATGTAGTAAGGTAGGATTCGTTTCAATAGGAAATTTAATAATAAATTCTGTGCCCTGGTTTACTTTACTTTTTACTTCTATAGAGCCCTTATTAAGTTCAACAAAAGATTTTACTAGAGAAAGACCGATTCCAGCCCCTTCGGCTTTTCTGATGAGACCATTTTCGATACGTGTAAAACGTTCAAATATAAGTTCTTTACTCTCATCAGGGATACCCACACCGTCATCTTTAATATGTATATGGGCGTAACCTGTTTCTAGCGTAACAGTTACCCAAATATGCCCATCTTCATGCCCATATTTAATTGCATTCGAGAATAAATTAAGAAGAATTCTTTCCATAAGATCAGGATCAACTGTACAGTAGACTTCTTCCTCATAAGTATCAAAAATAGCAGTAATATTTTTACGCTCTGTATAAGGAAGAATGGAGTCTAATATATTTTCAGTCAGCATGACAATGTTTAGTGTACGTGGAGAGATATTAAAATAATGGCTTTCTAGCCTATTAATATCTAAGAAATTATTAAGTAGTCTTAAGAGTCTCATACAATTTTGTTCAATCATAGTATTATAATGAGGAATTTTGTCATACTCATGATTGTTAATAAAGTTATTTTGAAGCTGTGTAGCACTATAGATAATGTTCACAGGGGTTTTTAATTCATGTGAAATAGTGCAGAAAAACTCTACTTTGATTTTCTCAAATTCTATAGCTTGTTGAAGTTGGTCACGTTGTTTTTTATCAGAGATATCCTTCGCAGAGGCAATAATAGCACGGACTTTATTATCATGGGAAAGTGTAAGATAGAGCTCAACATCAATAAGTTCACCCGTAGAGGTAATAAAGTGTACATCTACAGTTTCAAACTCAATGATGCATCTATACAATGAATGAACAATCTCTTCTACTATTGGGCGATCATCGGGTGCAATGTAATCCATAAAACAAGTATTCATAATAAGATCTAAATCTTGATATTTAAGAAGTGTTTTAGCATTTTCATTAACATGATAAATATTTTGATTTACTATAATGAATAGAGCATTAGGGTAAAAAAACATCATTTGAGAGTAAAGTGTATCAATATAATGATATTGCTGAGTAAGGACTTCTTGTTCATGTGACATATGGGTTAAATAAGCATTCATAAGCTTAGTATTGTTGTGGTGAAGCTCTAATTTGGTCATAAGTCTTTGAGAATGTTGGAGGATTGAATCACTCATAATAATTTTAAAGAGGAGAAAGACGCATGTAAGCAGTATGACCATATAAGGATACTTAGGTATAAAGTAACTCAGACCATAACTTAAAATAATAGTAAGGCTAAGCAAAGTTAGACGTACTAATACAAAGGCATTACTCCTTTCCTTAAGGAGATTTTTCTTATTTGCAATATGTATGCTAGCAAAAACAGTTAAGAGGCTAATAATCAGTAGAATAACTAAGCAAAATATAAAGTAATCATAAGGAACACTATTAGGATGTGTTAAAGTATGATTAACCATTAAATAGACTGTAAAAATAATTAAAGTAAAAGACATGTAGCTATAGCAAACTTTTTTGCGTATAAGAGGCTGATCAAAGTAATTAAATACAAGTAGAGTTGCAAGACAGAAAAGAAGAACAAAAATGCTAAAAGATTGTATAAAGAGGGAGTTAGCTAGAGATGGAGTTAGTGCTTTTGTATAACACTCAACCCAAGTAAGAGGAAGCGCAAGTGTCATAAAAAGTATACTTGTCCCATTCATACATCCTATTACACATAATAGGGATGAATTATGTGCATCTAAACTATAGATACTTAAAGTCACAATAAGTACGCTAAATATGCATAAAGTAAACATAAAGATAAGATAAGCATGCTGCCTATGTCTTGAAAAGTAGAGAAAAGATATATTAAATAAAGAAACGAAGTATATGGTTGCAAGAATATGGGGAAAATTATATTTTTTCATATCATCACCTAATTTAAAATAATCTCACTTTTGTATTATAATTCATAAATTAATAATTATCTACTATAAAGTGCAAGATATGCTATTAATTAATAGAATCTTTATATAATTAGGTTACACTAAATGCAAATGAAAGAAAGAGGTGCAGACATGATAAAATTACTAGTTGACAGTACTTGTGACTTTCCAGAGCGTTTTTTAAAAGAACATAGAATAGATTGGCTACCTTTAAGAGTAAGGCTTGAAGATAAAGAGTATGCAGATAAAGAAGAAATTGAAGTGCAAGAGGTATATGATGCCATGAAACAAGGGGTAATGCCTCAAACTTCACAGCCACTCCCAGGGGATATTATAAAGAAATTAGAAGCTTGTGGAGAAAACAAAGATGATGTGATTTATATAAGTTTCTCAGGGAAAATGTCTGGAACGTATCAGACAGTACATATACTTATGGAAGAGATGAGTACGCGTTATCCAGAATGCCGTTTTACAGCAGTAGACTCCAAATCGGGTTCTATTTGTATAGGATTTATGGCTATGGAAGCTACAAGATTAAGAGATGAAGGTGCTACTTATGATGAGATATTAGCACGTATTAGATTTTTAGCAGATCATGCAGAACATATTTTTACTTTGACAGATTTAAACTGGCTTGTAAAAGGTGGGCGTATTAGCAAGGCGGAGGGCATATTAGGTAATATGCTTAATATTAAACCACTTATTCATGTGAATGATGGTTTTATTGAAGTTTATGAGAAAGTGCGTGGTCAGAAGAAACTACTTACTAAACTTGTCGATACAGTAGAAGAGCGTATTAGTGATTATAAGCAACAGACAATAGGACTTGTTCATGCAGAGGAGACAGAGCTTCTTCATACCATTAGAGAGATGCTAAAAGAACGGTTAGGGGATGTACAGTTTGTAGAGACTGGAATAGGCAGTGTACTAAGCGCCCATTTAGGGCTAAGTGGGATTGGAATATGTTTCTTTAACAAATATTAACAATATGTAAATAGCTTAGATAAAAATGCACTATGATATTAAAAAAATCGTCATAGTGCATTTATTTCTACCTTTTATAATAAAGCTAGAAAGTTTCATAAAGCACGGATAAAGAGAGGTATAAAAAATGGAACTAGAAATGTTTAGTTTTATTAATGAAGTATTAGACCATTTAGATGGCATGAGAATTAATTTAGATATTGCAAGTAGAGAATTAGAATATTTCTTTGAAGACATGCTTGAGTCTAGCAATGAAGGCTATTTAAATATTAATTCTCGTGTTAAATCAAAACAAAGTTTAAAAGAAAAAATTCTTCGTTATGATTATTATACAAAGTACAAGACTGTAGAAGGCATGTTTGACCATTTATCAGATCTTATAGGTATTCGTATAGAGTGCAGATTCATAGGTGATGAAAGTACGATTTATAAGCTATTACGTAAATACTTCAATGTCCCATCTACAGAGTATGAAGGCTACTCTAGCCCAGAAGGTAATCCTAATGTACTATTAGAGCTTGGCAGTAAGCAGCCTAAAAGTCAAAAAAATGGTATGAAGATGTACCGCATAGATGGCAAATATTTATTTGATGATAGATGTATTAATTTTGAGGTACAGATTAAATCATTAGTTAATATATTCTGGAGTGAGATTGAACATAAAGTTATCTATAAAAATTATAATTATATTATTGCAGACCGTTTCTATAAAGATATTATGAGCTCTATTAAAAACAGTTTAACTACTATAGACCAGCAGCTTCTGCTTATCTCTAATCAGTTTGATAGAGGGGATGCAACAAGTATGAGAGGGCGTAAGGCGCAGATGGAGCAGCTTCTTTCAAAAGCACTCTATGATTTATTCGCTTTAAAAATTAAAAAGAGTATAGGGATTCTTGTAGACTTTAGAAAATCCTGTGATACTATTGTAAAATATGTATTTAGAAATGTATTAGGGGATAATGATGATGTGTACAATGAAACGATGGTAGGTGTATTTGCAAGGCTTAATGAGATTGAGCATAAAGAAATAGACTTTACAAGTCAGATAGAATTTATGAGAAAATGTAACTTAGAGGATACATTTAGTAATAAGATTGCACATTTCATCCAAGAGACAGTCAATGATGAATTCCAGTGGAATATATTCTTTAGAATCCTATTTGCTATAGAGCCAGATTGTAATGCAGGAGACTTAGAGAAGTTTCTTACATTCTATAAAGAGAGATTTTATAAAGGTGTTAATTTAAAAGGTTTAGAGAAGAAACTAGGAAAAGAACAAACAGCTTATATTATGAATGAGCTAATGAATAGACTAGCAGATCTATTTATAAGAGTAGATACAGTAGAGCTTTTCTATGATAATATTATTGAGCAAATTATAAACATCTTAAATAACATTCTAGATACTATTAACCGCAATATTAATACATATGAGGAATGGGAGAGGGAAGGAGAAATCTACCTAAGACTCTTCGAACTTCGTATAGCTTCTATGTTAGATATGGATGTAGAAGCAGTTAAAGTATTAGACTTCCTAGAAGATGTACGCAAAAGCGAATCGAATATTGAGATTCACAAAAGTATTGTAAAATATATTGATAAACTTTAAAAGGATTGCCACAAGACTATTTACTAAGTTTTGTGGCAATCCTTTTAAGTTACTCTATTCTAATTTCCAATAAAGGCTATTTTAACTATTAAAATTTAAAATATTGCATTGGACGTGTATCAGAAGTTCTAAGACCTGTAAGGTAAGATAAGTTTGGAAGAAGCATTTCAAGTTCTTCTAAAGAGATTTCTGAATTAATAAAGTTATATGCACCTAGGAGGAGAGTAGTTGCCAGTTTATGTGCATTTCTTAATAAATCATGGAAACTGTAAGTATAGACATTACCTGTTACAGGATGAAGCCATACGGCTTTTTTGGTATTAAGATAATCTGTGAATTCATCAACGCAGTCATGATAAGAGAAAGTTGGTGCTAAGGTTGCAATAGATGAAGGCAGAAGAGGCATAGCTGTAACAGCCAGGCTCTTTTTAAGGCCTGTTCTATCATAAGTAAGCCTAAAGTAGTTTCTAAAATCCTCATAAGAATGTTTGAAAATCTGTCCACCATTTGGAATAGCATAAATAGAAAAGAGAAGTTCCTCATAAAGCTCTAAGATAATAGGTGGTAAGCTAAGGTTCTTAAGAATATGCTTATGGATTTTAAAAGTATGTGCTTTACGGTCGAATTTCTCTTCTAGAAGTAAGGCATCAATAGCCACTTCTATACGCTTATGCAGTCCTTGATATTTAGTAGTAGAAGGGTCGTCTAATCTATAGCGTCCGCCTAGATAGAAAATATAAGGATGTGCTGTAATATCAAGCGCATAATGACAAATAAGACCACTGATATAAGCCATACAAGGATTAAACAGCTCAGGAGTATCTATGTGCTTCTTAGCAAAGCAGAGAGCAGAAGATAAAAAATAGCCAGTATGATCTTGATGCATAAGAGAAGCTACTTTAAAATGATTATGTTTTTTGTAAGCAGCATGATAATACATAGGATCAGGGCCTTGGAGACCTATAAAGTAAAGGTTACGGTTATCTTTAATCATTTTATAGAGGGGAGAGTCTATAATATTCTTTGCCTGATCTAATCCGAACAGGTAGTGGGTAATGGTATCTGGCATACTTGTTAACTCCTTCGTTTACAACACTAATTTAAGGTAATTATAGCATTATAGGGAGGAGGGAGATAGAGTATTTTTATAAAAAAAAACACCTAGGAATAGGTGCTTTTTTGTTTAATCTTTTTTATTATCATTATGAGAAGACATAATCTTCAAATTGAAGTAAAGAAGTAGTCCCATAATAATGAAAATAGCTACAATAAATCTAAAATCATGATTGGCTACAGCAATAGCTGAGAGGCCAAATACACCACTAATGGCATAGAGTGTAATAACAGCCTGTTTTTGACTATATCCTCTATCTACTAGACGGTGATGAAGGTGTCCTCTATCTGGAGCCGTAATAGGTTTGCCTGCAAGTAGTCTTCTAATAATAGCAAAAGCTGTATCAAATACTGGAAGGCCAAGTACGAGAACGGCCACAACGATTGTAACAATTGTATAGCTTTTTAAAAGTCCAAGTATAGACGTTACAGCTAGGATAAATCCTAGGAAAGTAGAACCTGTATCACCCATGAAAATAGAAGCTGGATTAAAGTTATATGGAAGGAAGCCTAAACAAGATCCAGCCAAAATGGTTGTAAGTAAAATAGCAATAGGATAACCACTATAAATAGAAAGAACCATAAGGCAAAGAGAGGCAATAGAAGAAACACCAGCAGCTAAGCCATCAAGACCGTCAATAAAGTTAACGGCATTGGTGATTCCTACAATCCAAATAACTGTAATAGGTATAGAAAGCATATCTAAGAACATTGGTGCATTTCCAATGAATGGGATAGATATGAAAGGTATAGATACACCAGATAAGGCAACAATCGTTGCTGCTAGAATTTGAATAAGGAACTTAAGCTTAGCACTCAGTTCATAAATATCATCAAAGAAGCCCAGCAGGAAGATAATAAGTGCCCCTGACGTAATTCCGATAACTTGTTTCCAATCTAATACCGTAATAAATTGAATACTTATAAATAAAGTAATCATAAAGCCTGCCACAATAGCAATACCACCCATACGTGGAATTGGTTTGCTATGCATGTCACGTTTTCTAGGATTTGCGATAGCGCCTACTTTAAAGGCGACTTTTTTGGCTACAGGTGTCATTGCAAATGAAATTAAAAATGCTAACACAAAGGCCATTATATATAGACTAGCAAAATTCATGCTTTTCATCTCCTTAACTTATGTAGTCTTATGGTCACTTATAAATGGAGTAAGGTGAATATCAGACTCTTGAAGGAGTTACTGCTATAACTCGTCATGATAATCACCCTCATAAATAATATGCGAAATGCCCATATTAATGATAAGTTTCGCACATAAACTACAAGGTTGATTGTTCACAGAGAGTGTAGCACCAGCCGTAAAGTACCATGCTGAGCAGTTTGTGCGATTGCAATGAGGTAGAAATAAGAATTTTGGTACGCATATAACCTATTATATGAAGCTAATATACGCACCTTTTTTATGAAATGTCTTATTTTGTACCGAATAAACGGTCACCAGCATCACCAAGACCAGGAACGATATAACCGTGATCATTAAGTTTTTCATCAAGGCAAGCAACGTAAATGTTTACATCTGGATGAGCTTCTTGAAGACATTTTAGACCTTCTGGAGCTGCGATAAGGCAAAGGAAGTTAATGTTTTTAGCACCTTTATCTTTGATGAATTGTACAGCTGCAACTGCAGAACCACCTGTAGCAAGCATTGGATCAAGAACGAAAAGATCTCTTTCTTGGATGTCTTGAGGAAGTTTGCAGTAGTATTCTACTGGTTGAAGTGTTTCAGGGTCACGGTAAAGACCAATGTGACCTACCTTAGCAGTTGGAACAAGGTCAAGCATACCATCAACCATACCAAGACCGGCGCGAAGAATAGGAACGATGCTTAAGTTTTTACCAGCAATACGTTTACCAGTTGCTTTTCCAATTGGTGTTTCAAGTTCATAATCTTCAAGAGGAAGGTCTCTTGTTGCTTCAAAACACATAAGTTGTGAAATTTCTCTAACAAGTTCGCGGAATTCTTTTGAACCTGTATCGATGCATCTAAGACGTGATACTTTGTGTTGGATTAATGGGTGATCCATAATAAATACTTTACTCATAATAAAATCCTCCTAGAATTCTTTTTCGATTTGTTCGATACGTCTGATGTGACGTTCATCATTTGAAAATGGTGTATTTAAGAAAGTTTCTACAACTTTAAGTGCATGTCCTACACCGATAACGCGTGCACCAAGAGCAAGCATATTTGCATCATTGTGTTCACGAGTTGCAGCAGCAGAGAAACAATCGTGGCATAATGCACATCGAATACCAGGTACTTTATTAGCGCTGATAGAAATACCAATACCTGTACCGCAAATAATAATACCTTTATCACACTGACCGCTAGCTACGGCATGAGCAGCTTTTTTACCATACTCAGGATAGTCTACAGCGTCAGTTGATGTACATCCAAAATCAATGAACTCAATATTTTTTGAGTTCAGGTAGTTAATGATTTCCTGTTTAAGTTCATAACCACCATGGTCACAAGCAAGTGCTAACATAAAAAAATCCTCCGTCAAATTCATAGTTGTTATTGTATAGTATACGCACTAAGAGATTAATTCATTAGTGCATGTAAACTTAGCTAAATTTCAATAATATGATGTCCTGCTGATTTTTCCAATCTATTCATAATTGCACTGCCGATGCCATCTTCAGAAAAAGCAAGTGCATAAACTTTTTGCATGCCTAAATCATCAAAACATCTTAGTGACTCAAATAAATGCGCTGCAAGGTCATTAGGGTGATTGCGGCTTCCTAAACTAATAGTATGAGTCGTTTTAAATAATGTCTTAGTTTCATCATCACATAATACACTAGAACGAATACCATTTTGTGCATCTTCTAAAAGACGTTTGTTGATAGCATCTACAACCTTTTGGCTATTTCCCTTATAAATGACTACATCTGCATTAGGTGAATAGTGAGTATATTTCATACCTGGTGCTTTAGGGGTAGCTTTGGCATCTACACTTAATAAAGCGGGGTCCATGACTACTTCACCTAGTACATCTCTAAGCATTTTTTCTGTAATGCCACCTGGTCTTAAAATGGTTGCAACAGATCCAGTCATATCGACAACTGTTGATTCAAGACCTACAGAAGAATGACCACCATCGATAATAGCATCTATTTTTCCGTTTAAGTCTTCAAATACTCTTTGAGCATTGGTTGGACTTGGCTTACCTGATGTGTTTGCAGAAGGTGCTGCAAGTGGTAAACCTGTCATCTTAATAAGGGATTGTATAACCGGATGAGATGGAAAACGAATGGCAACAGTAGATAAGCCTCCACGTACACTAACAGGTACTAAATCAGAAGACTCAAAGATAAGTGTAAGAGGACCTGGCCAAAAGTGCTCCATGAGCAGACGTGCCTTATCAGGAATGCTCTTAACAAGAGGGTTAAGCATTTCTAAGTCCGCAATATGTATGATGAGAGGATTATCACTTGGACGACCTTTAGCTTTAAAAATATTAGATACAGCTTGTTCATTTAACGCGTTTGCTGCAAGTCCGTATACTGTTTCTGTAGGAACAGCAACAAGACCGCCATTTTTTAAAATGTCAGCAGCAGTATGAAGGGCGTTAACATCAGTAATCATTAATGTATTCATGACAATACTCCTATATTTTAGCAGTTAGAAATTTATCTTATATAGTATACCACAAACACTACATAAAAATAATAGCCTACTATAAAAAAGTGTAAAAATAAAACGAGCCCTGTCAAGGCTCGTCTTATTTTTGGTTTTATTTATCTATTTTATAACATAATCTGCATCTTGCCTCATAGCTTTCAGAAGCACCGATTAAAATAAGCGGATCATTATAAGATGCTGGTTGACCTCCAATTAAGCGTTGCGTAAAGTTAGCTGGTCTACCGCACTTCATACAAATAGCAGTAAGTTTAGTAACATCATCAGCAAGAGCTAAAAGTTCAGGCATTTGACCAAAGCTTTCTGCTTTAAAGTCTTTATCAAGGCCAGCACAGATAACACGTTTACCTTCGTTTACAAGTTTCATAATTACACTTACAATTTCACCATCTAAAAATTGTACTTCATCGATACCGATTACTTTTGTTTCATCAGTAACATGTTCAAGTACTTCCTCAATATGGCTAATTGGCACAGCTTCGAGTTGCTTGCCATCATGAGAGCAAATATGATTTTCTAAATAACGGTTATCGATTTTTGGAGTAAAAATAATCGTTGGCATCCCAGCTAAAATGGTACGTTTAAGGCGTCTAATAAGTTCTTCAGACTTTCCTGAGAACATAGGACCGCAAATCATCTCTAAACGACCAACATCGATATAATGTGAATACATATCTTAAACAATCCTTTCGGGTACATAATAATTAATGGTTTTCTCTATCTAATACACATAGCTGAATATCTTTAGGAAGAGATATAAGCTTTTCAAAAACATTAGGAGCCAGTCCGTTTGTACATACTGGTGGTTTTCCTATAACAAGGTGTGTAATAGCATTTTGCGTTATAAAATCACTAATTGTATGAGGAATATCAGTGCTACATAAAAAATGTACTTGGCCACCTAGTTCACTGCCATAGATAAAAAGTTCTTCAAAAAGCTGGCTACTATCTGGCGTCTCAAAAATAGTTTCACCATGCCTGATATGTAGGATATGGAGTTCGCCCCCACTGCTTTTAGCAAGATCATAACCTTTTTTCATAAGGCGTTTACTGTTTTCTTGGATAGTAATACATACGAGTATTTTATTCATGTGCCTACCTCCTAGTTTATGGACTATACCTGCACCTTTAATATCATACAATTAAATTATGAAACTGTATATAGCGATTTGTTAACAAATAATTACCAATTAAATTACAGATTATAAAAAGCAAGCATTGCAGATGTTGTATGAATAAAGTCAGCTGATGCCATAAGCTCGCGAGCAGAGTGCATGCTAAGCATAGGTGTACCAATATCTACTGAACGGATAGCAACGTGTGAGGCAGTAACAGGTCCAATTGTAGAACCACCACGCTCATCAGAACGGTTCACGAATACTTGATAAGGAATATTGTTGCTGTCGCAAAGGTGAGCAAATACACCAAATGAATCACTATCTGTTGTATAGCTACAGCTAGCACTTAACTTGATAGCAGGGCCATTACCTGGAAGTACTTTGTTAGTTGGATCAGATTTTTCTGGGTAGTTTGGATGAAGAAGATGAGCTACGTCAGCAGAGATAATAAAGGAATGAGCAAGTGCTCTAAAGTAGTCTTCACGTGACTTACCAAGGCTTACTGCAATACGTTCAAGAGTTGTTCCTAAAAATGGTGAGTTTGCACCTTGTTTAGAGGTACTGCCTACTTCTTCATTATCAAAGCATGCAAGTACGTTAACACCAGAAGCTGAAGAACTGTTTAAAAGGGCATGGAGTCCGCTATAAACCATAGAAAGATCATCAAGACGAGATGCAGAGATAAATTCTTCATTTAAACCTACCATACAGCTTTTTTCTGTCGGGTAAAGGAATAAATCCATTTCAAGAATGTCAGAAGGAGCTACATTAAGTTTTTTAGCAACCTCTTCAAGTATGATATTCCCTTCAAGTTTTTCTTTAACATAAGAAACAACTGGGAGGGTTTCTTTTTGTGCGTTAAGTTTAACACCATTATTTACATCACGGTTCATATGAATAGCCAGGTTAGGAATAATTAAAAGTGGTCTTTCAAGATCCACTAATTTAATAGTTGGTCTAAGTACGTTGTCAGATTTAAGTGCTACACGGCCAGCAGCTGAAAGTGGCCTATCAAGCCATGTGTTGAGAATAGGACCACCGTAGATTTCAGTATTTAATTTTACATAACTTTCAGTAGTCATTTGAGGGTTTGGTTTAATTCTAAATCCAGGGACATCTGTATGTGCACCTACAATTTTAAATCCTTCATTTTCAACAGCAGTACTGTTTACAATAAAGGCAATAACAGCAGATTGATTAGAAGTTACATAGTATTTACCATTTACTTCAAGGTTCCAGTTTGAAGATGGATCTAAGTAAGAGAATCCATTTGATTCTAATTGACTAATAATTGTATCTGCAGCATGAAACATAGATGGACTTTGATCAATGAAAGACATGAGTCCATTTACTAATGTATTAGACATAATAAGCCTCCTTGTATGTGATATTCAAAATATTTTTCAATTAGTATTCTAACAAAAATATGAACATAATAACAGGGAAATAGAAAAAGTATTGACAAAAGGCGATGGTCTGCATATTATAATAATATGTGAGCAATCATTCATATGAAAGGAGGAGTAAGATGAAATTTGTATTTAGAATTGAAGGCATTGATTGTGCAAACTGTGGTGCTAAAATAGAGAGAGCTTTAGAAAATGATAAAATGTTTGATGAAGCATATCTTAATTTTATGTTAAAGAAAATAGAAGTACATACAAAGGAAAGCGATGAAAAACGCGTAGAAGAACGTGTAAGACAAATTGCAACACGTGTTGAAAGTGGCGTAACATTAAGTAGAATTGATACAGGGTATAGAGGTGAGGTAGAAGTTCGTACACCAGAAGAGAAGCATGAACATGCACATGGAGAGGCATGCGGATGCGGTGGACATG